>NZ_JBIQLE010000012.1:0-108245 GCF_044464525.1 Pusillimonas sp. | reverse complement strand
AACCCAGGCCAGAATCTCTAGTTCTCACTGGTAGGAAATTCCCGGACAGGTCAGATGTATGCCGAGGAACGGCTGAAGGCCGAGATCCTCAAGGAAGCCATTGAAAGAAAGTGGTGAAGCCATCTCATCGTCGTGAGATGGCGCAACGGGCGGTCAAGCAGTATGCAGCCAGTATTCGCCTGGCCTGCGAGGCGTTCGGGATCAGCGAGAAGTGTTATCGCTATCAGGCCAAGTTAAGCAGCGACAATCAACAGATTGCTGACTGGCTGCTTCGGCTTACCCACAACCAACGCAACTGGGGATTCGGCTTGTGCTATTTGTACTTGCGCAACGTTAAAGGCTTTAAATGGAACCACAAGCGCATATACCGCATTTACCGCGAGCTGGAGCTGAACATGCGTATCAAGCCGCGCAAACGCATGGTACGCGAGCAACCTGAGCCATTAATAGTGCCCTACGCACCCAATGAGATCTGGTCGATGGACTTTATGCACGACCAACTGGCCGACGGTCGCGGCATCCGGCTGTTCAATGTCATTGATGACTACAACCGCGAAGGCCTATGCATCGACGTGGACTTCTCGCTGCCTGCACTGCGGGTGATTCGTTCGCTTGAGCAAGTCATTGAATGGCGCGGCAAGCCCAAAATAATTCGCTGTGACAACGGTCCAGAATACGTCAGTTCGGCACTGATGAGCTGGGCTGAAAAGCGCCAGATCAAATTGCAGTTTATCCAACCGGGCAAACCTCAGCAGAACGCCTATATCGAACGGTATAACCGCACGGTGCGCTACGACTGGCTGGCACATCACCTATTTGATTCAGTCTCTGATGTCCAGGACTTCGCAACGCGCTGGCTATGGACATACAATCACGAACGGCCAAACATGGCCTTAGGCGGCATTACACCAATTCAGAAAATGGCCTTGGCCGCTTAGCCTCTACTTTTAACGACCGTTAAAAAAGGGAGGATTACCCCTGGATCGCATTCGCTTCAGTAGCGGTTCTCGTCGTGGTTTGGTACGCGCTAACAACCCAGTAAGCTGGAATATGCGTCTTTGGAAAACTCTCTCCTACTAAACGGTGTACAGCAGCCTCCGCGATCGGTGCCGAGTAATTCACTATTCAGCCGGCCATTAAATCACGCGCTAATACGCCCCTGTTTGTAAATTGGCAGCCGCTTCCGATTCGCCTCGTGAGCCGCGCCATATTCCATGATTCGTGCGGTTTCTTGGGCGACGTCTTCCCCTAAAAAGCGCTCAAGCAAGTACAGCGTTAGATCGATGCACAGGCTGACTCCGCCCCCCGTGATGATTTTCCCTTCGTCGACCACGAGCGCCTCGATTGTTTCGACGGTGGGATGCTCTTCAGCCAGCGTTGTCAGGGGGCAAGTTTCTGGCGCAATGACAGGCACTTTGGTGGTGGCTCGCTTGTGATCCAACAGGCCGGCGGCGGCAAGAATCAGGGCGCCTGTGCAGACGCTTGCAATGCAGGTATCGGCTTGGGAACTGCGATCCTTGAGGAATGACAATATTTGCGGATTCTTTGCCTGAGCCTTCCAGCCTGGCCCGCCGGTAACCACAACGATGTCCGACCCGGGCGCTGTGCTGAAGTCATAATCGGTTTTTACATGCAAGCCATTTTGAAGTTCTACGGTCGCGCTGCTTTGCGAAACCGTGAAATAGGTAAGTTGCGGATAGACTCGCTTGGCCATCGATAGAGTCCCCAGGATTGCAATTTCGATGGGTTCGACAAAGTCGTAAAGTACGACGGCGATCTTCATGGAAGCTCCTGCTGTGTCAACCGCAGTTTCCATACTATGTCTTTATTTCATGGTAGGAAACCATAAGGCCGAAAAGTTGCAAAATAAGTAGGTCGAATGGCTCGGGCGGTAAACGCCCGGGGCTTAGAGCGACTCGGCTATTCCTCCGGCTCGGCCTGATGATCGTGCTCCATGACTACAACCAGTGCCTGCGCATCGCCGCTTCGGCTGCGCCCCCGGTGAGGCAAGCTGGATTCAAAATACATGCTGTCGCCCGGTTCCAGGTTCCAGCGGCGCAGATGGCCGTCTATCTGGATTTCAAACTCGACTTCCCCGGCCAGTATGTATATGAACTCTTCACCCGGATGTTCGAAGTAAGTGTCAATATCCACTTCGGACGGGAAAGTGAAAATGAAGGGTTCCATGAACTTGTGGGCTTTCTTGTGCGCCAGGCTGACATAGTCATAGCCAAACCCCGTTCCGCCGCGCACCACGGGCTTGCGTTCCCAGCGGTGAACCACCGAGATTCGCGGATCAAGAACAGGTTGAAGCGAATCTTCGTTTTGAATCGGGTCAACAAAAAAGTAACTCAGTTCCTGGTTCATGGCTCGGGCAATGCGGGCCAGAGATGCAATGGGCGGCGCGCTTTTGCCGTTTTCGATCTTGGATAGATAGCCCTTGGTAAACCCAGAGCGTTCGGCCAGAACATCAAGGGTGAGCCCGCTGTTGATACGCAATGCCTTCAGGCGGGCGCACACAGCGATTTCCTCGCTGCTGATTGGCGACTCTTGGGGTGAAGGTGCCGGCTGTTTGGTACGTAAGGGGGCGACTGTATTTCTTTTTGCTTTCATAGCTTGTGTCCGCTACGACGTTGCGCCTTGTTTATAGGTGCAACGACGGTGCCAGTTTCCTGATGGCTTATTCTACCGGCGAACTCGGCGGCCCTTGCAAAGCAAAAGCCAAACACGGCTAACGGCCAGCGTATCAGTCGTTTTTTTGGAAGCCCGCGGTATGGAAAAAGACGTTTGGCTTGCGATAAATCGCCAGTAACACGCAGCCTTCGTCAGAACGGGTTTCATGCAGGGAGCCCGGCTTGCGCCATACATATTGGCCTGCGCGGCATATGCCGTCGTGATCATAGAACGAACCTTCAAGCACGAAGCTTTGTTCCAGTTCGGGGTGACGGTGGAAAGGCAATACTGCGCCTGGCTCCCATTTGAGCAGCACGGTCATCTCGCCTTCAGCATCATTGCGGTACAGCACTTTCATCCAGATTTTCTCGAACTGGGATTTCTCCCATTCAAGCTGCTCGGGGTCCACATAGGTGGAGCCGCCAATGGTTGGCTGCAATTTGCCTTTAAGACGCTCGTCTAAGTGTGTTGATTCCATCTGGGCCTCCTGTGTGCCGGGAAATGGGCGCGAACAAACTTTCAGCTTATCGTACGTCCATGTTTCTTAAAAAGCAACTTTTTAATGTGTCATAGGCTAAATCTCCGCTATTAATGGTTTCATTAGGAAATTTTTGTTGTGTTGTAGGAAACTATCAGTTAATTTGGCGGTGTGGCACATCTACACACAATAAATTCAAAATGGTCGGGGCAGGGTTCAGGCTGAATCCCCATCCGGCAGAAATGCAGGTCCATCCTTTAGGAGGTGTACCGTGAAAGAGTCTGTCCGTTGGTGTGTGAAAGCAGCCGCGTTGGCTGTGCTGATCGGGTCAACTTTGGGTGGAGGCGCCGCAGTCGCCGAAGATGCCCGGGTGCGTTGGAAAGTTCAAAGCTGGTTTCCTACCAAGTTACCTCATGTGGGCACACAAATTACCGATATTTCAAATAAGGTGAAGGCGGTATCGGGGGGAAGCATTCAGTTTCAGGTGTTTGAGCCGGGTGCGCTCATTCCTCCTGCCGAATGCTTCGATGCGGTCTCGAACGGCGCGGTGAACGCTTGCTGGGGCATTTCGGGTTATTACTACGGCAAGAACCCGGCGCTGGCCATTTTCTCTGCCGTTCCTTTTGGCCCCGAGTGGCCTGAAATGCTGGCCTATTTCTACTATGGCGGCGGCAAAGAGCAATACGACGAGATATATGCCAAGAACAATATCAAAGGCATTGTGTGTGGCGGCACCGTATCCGAAGCTTCGGGATGGTTCCGGAAGGAAATCAATTCGGTGGACGACCTCAAAGGCATGAAGATGCGCATTTTTGGTCTGGGCGCAAAGGTGGTGGAAAAGCTTGGGGTTTCGGCCCAGTTGATTCCTGCCGGCGACATCTACCCTGCGCTGGAGCTGGGCACCATTGACGCCGCCGAATTCGCAATGCCTGCCGTTGACTTGCAGTTGGGATTCCATCAGGTGGCCAAGCATTACTACTTTCCAGGCTGGCACCAACCGGCCACGCTCTATGAGCTTATTATCAACATGGACAAATGGAACGCACTGTCTGACACACAGAAGGTTCAGGTCGAAATGATGTGTGGCGACAATGTGCGCCAAGCCATTGCCGAAGGCGAATTCAGGCAGCCCGCGGCTCTTAAGGCCATTCAAGACAAGGGTGTTACGGCCCATGAATGGTCACCCGAGATCATTGCAGCGTTTCGCGATGCGTGGGAACAAGTGATCGTCGAGGAATCGCAAGAGTTCCCCGAGTTCAAGAAAGCCTACGACAACTACGCCAAGTTTCGTGAAGAATACAAACCCTGGCGCCAACTTAGTACTGTCAAAGAATAAATCGCACACGGCAGCGGGGTATTGTCGGGGTGCCTGACAAGCCCCCGTTGCATCTGAAAGTGCGGGTTAAACGTAGACCAACAGTGGAGCAGCCGATGCAGGGCATTCTAAGACTGTCGACCGCGCTCGGGCGGTTCGTTGAAAAAGTGGGCATCATTGCTGCGTGGTCAGGGCTGGTGCTGGTTCTGGTCATTATGGTCGACGTCATCGGGCGTCATTTTTTTTCGTCCGGATCGTCCAAGCTGCAAGAGCTTGAATGGCATCTGCACACGATTCTGTTCATGTTTTGCGTTGGGCTGGGGTATATGCACGACACCCACGTGCGTATCGACATCGTGCGCGAAAAATTTGGGCGAAAAGTGCACTGCTGGATCGAGATTCTGGGATGCATCCTATGTTTACTGCCGTTCTGTTTCGTTGTTATTTACTACGGTATCGAGCTAACCCAGCGTTCCTGGCAAGTTAGTGAGATTTCATCCTCGGCAACCGGATTGCCGTACCGCTGGCTGATTAAAGCGGCGATTCCGTTGGGCACGCTGGTTCTGGCGATCAGCGGTGTCAGTGTCCTGCTAAGAAGCATCGTGAGGTTGTTCAGGCCCGATCTTGTGCCGTCACTCACGTTTGATGTCGGCTCCGACGGCACACCCACATAACAACAATTCACAATTGGGCGGAAAAATGGATATTCTGGGAAACCTACCCATCTACATGTTCGTGATGCTGGCCGTTCTGATGTTCACCGGATACCCGGTGGCATTCGTACTTGGCGGTACCGCGCTCACCTTCGGAATGATCGGCTACTACGTCGATTTTTTCGCGTTCGTTGAGTTCTACAACATTACTGCTCGTATCTGGGGCAGCGTGGCCGAAAAACCGATTCTGGTTGCCATTCCCATGTTCATCTTGATGGGGACCATGCTGGAGCGCAGCGGCATCGCCGTTGACCTCTTGCATTGCCTGCAGGTGCTGTTGCGCAGAGTGCCGGGCGGTCTGGCCATTTCTGTCACCATGATGGGCACAATCTTGGCCGCGACAACGGGAATTGTGGGCGCCTCGGTAATCATGATGACGTTGCTGGCGCTGCCTGTGATGTTAAAACGAGGCTATCAGGTGCAGTTGGCGACCGGCACCATTGCAGCTTCAGGCACATTGGGTATTTTGATACCTCCGAGCATCATGCTTGTGATATTGGCCGACTTGCTGGCGGTGTCCGTAGGCGCATTGTTCATGGGGGCGCTCTTTCCAGGCCTGCTTCTGGCCGCTCTGTACATGGTGTACATCTTCATTCTGTGCCTGTTCAAGCCGCGGCTTGCGCCGATCATGGCCAAAGACGAAGCGCCGGCAAGCGCCGGCGCCTTGACGTCTTTGATTTTCCGCAGCTTTCTGCCACCGGTGTTTTTGATTGTCTTGGTGCTGGGTTCCATCTTTGTCGGTGTGGCCACCCCAACCGAGGCCGGCGGGGTCGGAGCATTCGGCGCGTTTGTGCTTGCTGCCTTCAAAGGCAACCTGACTTTACCGGTGATGAAAGATGTATTGGTCCGCTCCGCCAAGACCAACGCCATGCTGTTCATGATCTTCCTGGGTGCTACGGCTTTCTCTTATGTGTTCAGGTCGCTGGGCGGTGACGACATCATTGCCGAGTTCTTCGACAAGCTCGGTATCGGCCCGGTTGGCATTCTCGTGCTCATGATGTTTGTGGTTTTCATAATGGGTTTCTTCTTCGACTGGATTGAAATCATTCTGATCATCCTGCCGGTGTTTATTCCCATTCTGGAGTCACTTGATTTCGGTGGCCATGTAAGCCAGGGAGAGTTTCTGGTGTGGTTTGCGATTCTGCTGGCTGTGAACCTGCAAACATCGTATTTAACCCCGCCGTTCGGTTATGCCTTGTTCTACATGAAGGGCGCCAAGATTCCTGGCGTCACCATGCAGCACATCTATGCTGGAATTGTGCCCTTTGTGATACTGCAATTGATCGGTTTGACGATAGTGGCTTTGTTTCCCGATATCGTGCTGTGGTTGCCGAGGATGTTGGGTTTGTAGGTGATCAGGGCACGGCGGCGCCGTTAGTGCGCCCCTCTCTCTGCTAGACGGTCGAATGGAAAGGCTTTCAGAACCCTCCCTCTAGCCTTATTAGCTGTAATTACAATAATAAAAAAACACGGCTGTTCGCTATTGAAATCCGGGAATACCCTTTGTTGACAATGATTTTCTGCTGTCAGATACTTTGTTAATACAACTGTATTTACAACTATAAGGCGTTTATTTGGTTGTTTCATTCCCAAGGAGGAAGACAATGCAGCAGTGGCGCAAATACGTTTCAAGACTCGTCGCGGCCGGGCTTTTTGCCGGGGCGGTGGGCTGGAGTGCAGCAGCGGTCAGTGAAACTGTTCTCACATTCAATCGGTGGACACCAGCTACACATCATTTTCATTCCCGCATCTATCAGCCATGGGCCGAACGGGTGGAGCATGCAACCGAGGGGCGCGTAAAGATCAGGTTCACCCCTGCTTCGCTGGGCGCTCCGCCCAGGCAGTTTGATCTGGCACGTACAGGCGTTGCCGATCTTACGTCGAACAATCAGGCTTATACGGTAGAAATTTTTCCCTTGGCTATGTTCGCCGAACTGCCGTTCGTGGCAAATAGCGCGGAATCGTTGTCAGTTGCCAATTGGCGCGCGACGCAGGCACTGATGGCCGAGCATGATGAATATAAAGATGTCAAATTGCTCGGTGTGTTTTCCAACGGCCCAGCCATGGTTTTTACTAGAAAGAAACCCATCCGGACGATAGACGACATTCAGGGCTTAAGAACCCGAACCTCGGACGGCATACCCAGCAAGATTGCGGCGCGGTTGGGTGCCATACCAATTACCGCTCCGGTTACCGAGGCGTATCAGATGCTATCCAAGGGGATTATCGACTCGGTGATTCTGCCGCCGGACAGCATCTACAGCTTCAAGATGGACCAGTATCTTGATTACATGACAAGAATACCCAAGGGCCTTTATTCCTCTACATTTTTTCTTGTGATGAACAAAGCCAAGTGGGATGCTCTTTCGCAAGAGGATCAGGAAGGGATCATGAGCGTATCCGGGGAAAACCTGGCCATAGAAGCCGGCAAGGTCTGGGACGACCAGGATCGTATCGCTATCGAAGCATTTGAAGAAAGAGGCATGCAGATCGCTGACCCGGATCCAGCGTTGATCACGGCAATCGAGGCAAAGCTGGCTCCCATTACAGAGGAATGGTTGCAAGTGGCGCAAAGCAAGGGCGTGGACGGTCAAGCCTTGCTGGACGAAGTGCAGCGCCATATCAAGGAGTATGAAAGCGAGAAGAAAGGAGCAAGCGATGAGTGACGGTTTGGCCAACGTTAATGTTGCCAAGCCCGAAGCGCCGTCGAAGCTTATGACCGTTCTAGGCGTCCTCGGCGGAATAGCTTTAGCCATATTGACGCTGATAACCGTAGTGGATGTGCTGGCAAGAACTGCCTCCGATGTTTCGGTAATCGGAGCGTACGAGCTCACCGAGTTGGCGATAGGCGTGGTTGTGGCGTTGGGATTGCCCTTGGTCGCGCTAAATTCAAGCCACCTCACCGTAGACCTGCTGCAGGGCTACTTCAAGGGACGAGTCCTGGCTATTCAAAGAGTGCTGGCTTCCTTGTTGACGGCCGGCGCCGAGTTGTTCCTGGCCTGGTGTCTATACGGCCAAGCGCTCAGGTCTCTGGAAACCGGAGGGCGCACGGCAATGCTTGAAATACCCCTTGCTCCGGTTCTGTTTACGCTGGCTCTGCTTCTCGGCCTCGCTGGGCTGATCACGCTTGGCTTGTTCTTGCGCCGGGTGATTGTGAAAGAAGAGGCCCATAGCTGATGGACTATACCTTTGCGTTAATCGGTTTTGCGGCGCTTGTGGTGTTGATGGCCATTGGGATACCCGTCGGCATCTCGCTAGGAGTTGTGGGGTTCGTGGGCTTCGGCATGCTTGTAGGTTGGGATCCCTCTGTAGCGATGGTGGGTCAGATCGTGGCAGACAACATACTGAACTACAACTTCTCTTTGCTCCCGCTGTTTATTTTGATGGGCAACCTTATTGCCCAATCCCGCATGTCTTCAGAGCTTTTCTCGGCGGCGCATGCCTTTGTCGGGCATTGGCGAGGCGGGCTCGCTCACGCGACGATTGTTTCGTGCGGAGCCTTCAGCGCGGTCTGCGGGTCCAGCATGGCAACCGCCGCCACGATGAGCAAGGTCGCCATTCCAGAAATGCGCAGGTATGGATATTCGGATCGCTTGGCACTGGCCTCCGTCGCGGCTGGCGGAACTCTGGGAATGCTGATTCCACCGAGCGTGGTGCTGATCATTTATGGCTTTCTTACCAACACTGACATCGCACAACTTTTTATCGCCGGCATTGCGCCTGGGGTGCTTGGAGTTGCTTTGTACAGTCTTGCCGTAACGGCAACTACAACGTTCGATCCGTCGGCCGGCCCGCGTTCTCGACTAGGCACGCTACGAGAGCGTCTGGCGGCGCTAAAGAAAGTTTGGCCGGTGGTTTTTTTGTTCTTTCTCATTCTAGGTGGAATATATGGCGGAATATTCACTCCGAATGAAGCGGCCGGAGTGGGCGCTGCCAGCGCCATGATTTTTGCTCTTGCGCGTAGAACGCTAACTTGGTCAAGCCTATTGGTGATTACCGTTGAGACGATGCGTACAACAGCAATGATGTTCTTTTTGCTGTTCGGGGCGCTTTTATTCTCCAATTTTCTTAGCGTCTCGGGTGGAGCGGGGGCGTTAGAGCAATGGATAGTCGGCTTAGACCTGTCGCCTGTCGCTCTTATCGTGGTGATAGTCGGCGTATATCTCGTGCTTGGGATGTTGCTTGAAAGTCTTTCGATGATCTTGCTGACGGTTCCTCTTTTACTGCCCGTCGTCACCGCCGTGGGAATTGACCCGGTATGGTTCGGAATAATCGTGGTGGTCGCCACTGAGATCGGCCTTATCACTCCGCCGGTGGGGCTCAATGTTTTCGTGCTGCGAGCGATTTTCCCCGATGTGTCCATCAATGAGGCGTTCAAGGGTATTTTGCCGTTCTTTCTTGCGGATATGGTGCGATTGGCCTTGATTATTGCGATTCCCGCCATCGCGCTCTATCTCCCGTCGCTCATGAGATAGCCCGGCGTCTTACACGAAAGAAGTCAATTTTTGGAGTCAATATGAAGCACCAACTTTCCGCTGAAATCGCCGGCGCCGGCCTGGGCGCTCTAACCGCGGCCACGAAGCTGGCGCAGCACGGCTGGAAGGTCCGCATGCACGAACGAAACTCGACGATACGAGAGGCCGGGGCGGGCATTTATATATGGGGAAACGGCCTTCGCGTTTTGGAGGCGATAGGTGCAAGAAGAGAGGCCTTGCAAAATACCAGTCGCTGTGTCGCATCCGAGTTTCGTGACAAGAACAACAATGTGATTCCTCGTATCAACAATCAAGACGCGGATCCCGTTCTGGTCTATGCGCTGCCCAGGCAACAGCTTCTCAAGGCGCTATTGAATGCCGCGCTACGAGAGGGCGTGGAGATCGTCACGAGTTCCGAGGTGATCGGTGCGGAGGCTGAAGGGGTCCTGCTGATGAAAAGCGGCGAGCGACTGGCGGCAGACTTCGTGCTGGGCGCCGATGGTGTCGGATCGCGCGTGCGGGATTCCTTGAACCTGGCACGAGAGGTCGAGCTGCTCAATGAGGGCGCGTTTCGCACAATGATAGAACGGGTGCCAGACGATGGCGACGATCGCTTTATGGAAAACTGGAACGGCGTGCATCGTATTCTGGTTACCCCTTGCTCGCCTACTCAAATTTATTTGGCGTTGACCTGTCCATACGACGATCGGGCCGCGGGCCCCCAGTTCGATAAGCAAATATGGACTGAAAAATTTCCCCATCTTTCGCATTGGATAGGCCGTATCGGAACCGACATTCGCTGGGATAGATACTCGCTTATAAAGCTTCATGGCTGGTCCAAGGGGCACGTAGCCATAACTGGAGACGCCGCGCACGCGATGCCTCCGAACCTGGGGCAGGGCGGGGGCATGGCCATGCAAAATGCACTTTCGCTAGCCTTTGAGCTTGGGCAGGTGGATTCGCGCCACGAGATACCGGCCGCGCTGCAGCGTTGGGAGCAGCGGGAAAGAGAACTTACCGAGCATACCCAGCTTTGGAGCATGTTCTACGACGTGTTAGGCGTATGCCCGGATGAAATGCGGCCATTCCTCATGAATCACATGGCCAACGATCCGTGGATGTCACGGCAACGCTTGAGGACAGCGCGGCATATTCCGACCGGAAGCAAAACCTTGCCGGCGTTGGTGGAGCCATGAGCTATAAGCCACTTCCGACACGCCCCGCGATGTTGCATCCCCGTGCGCAAGAATACGCGGACAGTATTCTTGAATGGTCGACCGAGGCGCTTGCGTCCACGCGGCATGTGCTCGACATGCCCTATGGCGAGGATGACTGGCACACATTGGACCTTTATCTTCCTGACGGCGATGCGTTACGCAAACGCCCCGTTTTCATGTTTTTGCATGGGGGCGCCTGGACTAGCGGGCACAAAGAGTGGATGGGTTTTCTAGCGCCTCACTTCACACGTATCGGCGCAATATTCATCTCTGTTTCTTATCGCCTTGCCCCTGAGGCAAAGTTTCCGAATCAGTTGCTGGATACGTTTGACGCGATCGCTTGGGTCTGGAATCACATACACGAATACGGTGGCGATCCAGCTGCGCTTTCCATAGGCGGCCACTCGGCCGGTGGTCATCTCGCAACGTTGGCGGCTCTGAGCCCTGAAGAGCTGGAACGAAGGGGGCTACCTATGGACGCGATCAAAGCTTGCTTGCCTTTGTCTACACCTTTCGATCTGCGCTCGCCGGAGGGGCAGCGGGACCCTGGGCAGGAAAGGGTGTATCGCGATCTTTTGGACAAGGCAGATGATGATTCTGCTGCCAGTCCGATCCTCCACGTCCGTCCGACCGCAGTTCGGTTTCTGGTTGCCTACGGAGACCGAGACTTCCCGCGCATCATAGAGCAAAGTCAGGCCATGGCCATGAAACTTCTGGAAGTGTCATGCGCTGATGTCCATCTGCTTCGGCTTGCGGACAGCGATCATTTTGATACCAATATGAACGGACTGAGCGCGGAAGACCCATGGATAAGGGCGGCTACCGCGTTAGTCGGCAGCACCAAAATTACGTAGCAAAGAACGAGGGAAAACGCGTGAAACAGAATGAAAGGCAAGCCGGCGACTTGAAGCAGATTGTGGCCGCAATCTCCATGACACATACTCCAGGCCTGGGAGACAGGCTCGACGCGCCTCCGCCTGAGCAAATGGGTCGCCTCTATCGCGCCTTCGAGACAGTCCGCGCAGACTTTGAAGGCTCGAACCCCGACCTGATCCTGGCTTTCGTCAACGACCATTTCGATCAATACTGGTTGAACAATATGCCGACGTTCTCCGTTGGTGTGTCGGCCGTACACTACGGTCCGTCAACTGACGCCGAAGCTTGGCTGCAAATGTCACGTCGAGAGCACCCCGGACACGAAGACTATGCAAGGGACATTCTGCTCCAATCCATCAAAGACGGTTTTGATATGGCGCGCTCCGGAGCAGCCGAGTTTAATCATAATGTTCTTATTCCGAAAAAGTTCATTTGGCCTAATCGGGATATTCCTGTTGTCCCCATGTTCATCAATTGCTTTGCGCCGCCCCTTCCTTCATGGGAACGATGCTTCGAACTGGGCAGAAGCATTCGAAGAGTCATCGACCAAAGGCCAGAATCGGTCGCGCTGGTCGCTTCGGGCGGCATCTCGCATTGGCCGCCTTTCGTAAACGAAGAGACGGTTCCCGAAGGCGACCTCTTGCTTCAGCGCCAACTTAAAATCCAACGTGAAGGGCCTGCTGCGCGCGCTTTGGATCAGAACATTCGGGCGGATTTTCATGCGCGTGAAGCTGAAATGGCATCGGGGGACAGGTCGTTGATCAATGTCGAATGGGACCAGCGCATGATGAATGCGTTCGCCGCCCCTGATTTCGAGTATCTTCTGTCGCAAAGCTACGATGACGTCGAGCGCGACGGAGGAAACGGTGGCCACGAAATGGCCTTGTGGATGGCAGTGCTCGGTGCACTGGATGGCGCGGCGGGTAAACCGATAATCTATGAAGCCGTACGAGAATGGATGGGAGGCGTCGGATTGGTCCAGTACAAGCCGTGACGCGTTTATTTCCGGGTTGTATATCGGTTGCTTGAACCAAAGCATGGAATAAAGAACGAAGGTTGAACATGACACGAAGTCAAAGCATTACCAACATAGTGAAAGGCCAGGACCGAAGCAAAAGCTTGCCGGATAGCCTAAGGCTTCAGTTGAATTGCGCGCACTATATTTCGCGTGTGTTGAACCGGTTGAACCTTACTCTCGCGGAAAAACTGAGAGATTTCGATATTACGGTTCAGCACCATAGGGTTCTGCAAATACTATTCTCAGGAGACGGAATCACCATTGGCCAGCTAGCGCAGCGAATGGTGGTCACTTTGCCTGTACTGAGCAGAATACTCAATCAGATGCAGGATAGAGAGCTTATAGAGCGCCGAGCCAATCCCGCCGACGCACGCTACACGCATATCTATATGACTTCGAGAGGGGTCAAGATGTACAAGACAGCAGCGCCCTTGGCACATCCCATCATCGATCACGCGATTAGCGATCTGTCCGACGAAGATGTGGCCCAGTTCCTGGCTTTCCTACAATGCATCGACCGGCGGATCAACGAAGCGTGACGTATTGCTCGGCAGCCAGAAGCGGTGGCCGGGGGGGTAACGAGCAGTCGCCCGCAGCGCCAAGTGTTAGCATCATCGCATGAACGCAATATCTTCCTATACCCCAAGCAGAACCAGCACGACCGAGCAAATCCAGATCAGAAACGATGTGTCGTATCGTCTTCGTCGCTGGCCGGCGCAAGAAGGTGCGAAGCTGGGCGCGCCTCCGCTTCTTCTTGCTCATGGCTGGATGGATGTGGGGGCTTCTTTTCAGCGGTTTGTGGATACGTTAAGTACAGCGCGCGAGGTTATCGCCATTGACTGGCGAGGGTTTGGCGGAAGCAGGGCTTCGCGGCCCAGCGACAGCTATTGGTTTTACGATTATTACGCCGACCTTGACGCAGTCATTGACCATATCTCGCCGAATGCTCCGATTGACCTTCTGGGTCACAGCATGGGCGGCAATATCGCGATGATTTATGCGGGAACTTGCCCCGAGCGTATCAGGCGTCTGGTCAATGTCGAGGGGTTCGGCCTTGCGCGAACATCACCGTCCGAGGCGCCGGCCAGATTGGCTCAATGGCTATCAGAATTGAAGACGCCGGTTTCCATCCGCACATTTGCAAGTTTGCAAGACGTCGCCGACCACTTGATGAAACGCAGCCCCCATATGGAAGAAGGGTTCGCTATCTGGCTTGCCGGGGAGTGGGCCGAACGCAGATCGGACGGACGCTGGCATGTGATGGCCGATGCGGTGCATAAGCGCGTGAACCCGATACTGTACCGTTGTGACGAGGTCCTTGCAGCTTGGAACAGTATTGAAGCCCGGGTCCTATGGGTGGAAGGGGATAAAGTGGAACAAACCCCGCTATCCAGCGAGCGATTTTCGCGCGATGAATTCGAAGAGCGCCTGGGCAGGGTAAAGGCGCTGGAGCGGCTGCGTATTGATGATTGCGGGCATATGGTCCATTTGGATAGGCCGGGTCTTCTTGCTCAGGCTGTGGAAAGCTTCCTGGGCGACTGAGAGGCCTCGATTTGCTGTTTTTCAGCGGTAGTACGGCGAATGCGGAAGCGGCTTGCTTGATGGCTCGTTTCTTGGCGGCCATGCGTGACGGGCGGGCGGGTCGGCCCGCCGTTAATGTGCAGGTCGCCGATGCTCCTTTGTCCGCGCCCGCGCCTGATGGACGCGCATCAGTATCATTGGATATACAATATGGAGTGTATATCAATTGATGGAGGGCAAGTATGCAAGTCGCCAAATGGGGAAACAGCCTGGCCGTACGCTTGCCGGCCGCCGTCGTAGAGGCACTTGAGCTACGTGAAGGCGACGATATTGAGATTATCGTAGACGACGCACGCCGCTTCGCCATTCGCAAGAAACCAGGCGCTGATGCTTTATTGAAGCGCCTGCGCACCTTCCGGGGCAAGCTCCCAGCCGATTTCCGCTTCAGCCGAGATGAAGCCAATGCGCGCAATTAAATGCGAGCATTTCCTCGACAGCAATGTTGTGCTGTATCTGCTTTCGGCAGACGCGGGCAAGGCGGACAAAGTCGAGGAGCTGCTCAAAGCCGGCCCGGTCATAAGTGGCCAGGTGCTCAATGAAGTAACGCATGTATGCCGACGCAAGCTTCAGATGGAATGGGATGAAATAGCGCAATTTCTTGAGCTTGTGCGAGGGTTTTGCAAGGTTGTTCCATTAACGGAAGCTGTGCATGACCAGGCTCGCTTGATCGCTGAAGGCAATAAGCTGTCGTTCTACGATGCCTGCATCGTCGCGGCAGCCGTTACCGCGGGGTGTCAAACTCTCTATAGTGAAGATATGAACCATGGGCAGATATTGGAAGGTGGCTTGACGCTTAAAAACCCGTTTTCTCCAGACTGATTTTCAACTATTTTCTTCCTTCTCAATGCGCACCAGAGAGGCCTCCCGGACAAAGATACTCTGTGCTGGCTTTGCTCATGGTCCAGTATCTGAAACCACTCATACCCAAACCCGCGTTCGCGCAAGGCTTCGACCAAAAGGTCTTGGCCGAAGTGGGGGTATTTACGCGAACCGGGAAACTACGGACGTCTGCAATTGCCTCTACACCGTAGATTTGTAGCAGGTTTATAAATTCTTCCAAGCTGCGCGTCGAGTGACCAATGGTCCAGATAGTTAGCGCCATTCTGTCAACTCTAGCAAATGACGGGCCTGTTGTACTGACGATGAACGCGTCTTCGCCTGCTCGCCGGCGGGAAGCGCTGAGCAGCAGGTAGCAGGCAGACTCGCCAGTCGCTGACAATTGATAGCCCGCATGGGGTCCCCATGCGTTGGTGGGTCTCAATCTTCAGGTGTTCGGCCCTAAGGCACGCTGCTTGCTGGAAGCTAGCGCGCCGCCCGGCGACCCTCTAAGTCACTTGGCGCCACTAAGGCATTTAATTGATCTTCGCAGCTTGCGGAGAACCATCAGGAGCGACTATGCGATCCATCCTTTTATGGCTATTGGGTATTCCCATTCCAATCATTATTTTGCTGGCGATATTTCTGTAAGCACAAGCAGTGTGACCATCATAAAAAGGACATGTCATGCAAACAACTGAGAATTTTTCAGCACCGGGCCAATCGGCTCGCGTATTCGATGAATCCACGCGGTCGGCTGTATCGTGGGGGGCGGTTATCGCGGGTGCCGTGATAGCTGCGGCATTGATGGCGACCCTTGTCACAGGGGGAACGGGCCTAGGGCTTTTGGCGGTATCTCCATGGCAGAACGATGGGGCGTCAGTAACGACGGTTGCCGTGGGTACCATACTTTGGATGTTCCTGACGCATATCATTGCTTATGGCATTGCGGGTTACGTAACCGGGCGGTTGCGTACAAAATGGACAGATCCGCGAAGTGACGAAATTTATTTTCGCGATACTGCGCATGGGTTTCTGGTTTGGGCGCTTAGCGTTGCTGTGGGCCTTGTTGTGTATGGCTTCATGGTGGGTTCGGTAATATCGGGTACCGCCAAGGTAGGCACCCAAGCCGTTTCAGCGGCCGCGGGGCAGCTTGCCAGCGTTGATGACCCTGCCGCCTCGATGGACTACTTTGCCGATGCACTGCTGCGCTCCGGCGGTATGGATGCCGGAGTTCGCGAAGGGGACGACCGCCGTGAGGTTGCTTTAATCCTGAGCACAAGCGTGGTGAAAGGCGAAATTTCCGAGGCGGATCAAACCTACTTGGTTCGGCTAATCTCACAGCGAGCGGATATTGATGAAAGTGAAGCGCGCGCGCGCTTGAACGAAATTGGCGGTCAGGCGCAACAAACGTTCGAGGAAGCTGAGACGAAGGCGCGAGAAGCCGCTGACGCAGCGAGAAAATATGCCGCAGCTTTTTCCCTGTGGGCTTTCGCCGCCTTGCTGCTGGGTGCTTTTGTCGCGAGTTTCTCTGCCACCATCGGTGGACGGGCCCGCGATCTGTAGCTAACAGCACCCGCCCTTAGTTCAGCAAGCTGCGCAATACATATTGCATGATGCCGCCGTGGCGATAGTAGGCAGCTTCGCTGGGCGTATCAATTCGCACCAGTGCATCGAACTGAACATCGCCGGCTTTTACCCTTACTGTTTCCACCTTGCTTGCACCGTTAAGCTGCGTGATGCCGACCACTTCGAAAACCTCTTCCCCTGTTAACCCCAGTGTCTGGGCGTTTTGCCCGTCCAGGTACTGCAACGGCAAAACTCCCATGCCCAGCAAATTCGAGCGGTGGATACGTTCGTACGATTCTGCAATGACCGCGCGCGCACCAAGCAAGGCTGTACCCTTTGCAGCCCAGTCGCGCGACGAGCCGGAGCCGTATTCGGCTCCGGCCAGAATGACCAGCGGCGTGCCTTGCTCGATATAAGCGCGTGAGGCCTCGAAGATGCTGGTGACGGGCGAATCGGCTTTTGTGAAATCTCGCGTATATCCGCCTTCGGTGCCTGGCGCCAACTGGTTGCGCAGCCTCACGTTGGCGAACGTGCCGCGTATCATCACCTCATGATTGCCGCGGCGAGATCCATACGAGTTGAAATCTGCGGGGGCCACGCCATGCTCGGTAAGGTAGGCGGCCGCAGGGGAGCTCCTGGCAATGGACCCTGCGGGGCTGATATGGTCGGTGGTTACCGAATCGCCCAGTTTGGCCAGAACCCGTGCGCCGCTGATGTCTGAGACGGGCTCCGGTTCTCTTGGCATGTTTTCGAAGTATGGAGGCTTGCGAACATAGGTTGAATCGGGGCTCCAGTCAAAAATGGCGCCCTCGGGTGTGGGCAGTTGCCGCCAGCGCTCGTCGCCGGCAAACACGTCAGCGTAGCCGCTTCTGTACATGTCGGAGACGATGGACGATTCCACTACCTGTGCAACTTCGCCGGCGGTGGGCCAGATGTCTTTCAGATACACCTGCTGTCCGTCTTTTCCGGTACCAAGTGCGTCATTGAACAAGTCGATGTCCATCGTGCCGGCCAAGGCGTATGCCACCACCAGCGGAGGCGACATCAGATAGTTCATTTTCACTTCGGCGTGGATTCGGCCTTCAAAGTTGCGATTGCCCGATAGCACTGATACGACGGCCAAGTCGTGCTCGTTCACCGCTTGGCTGACCTCTGGTATTAACGGGCCGGAGTTTCCAATGCAGGTGGTACAGCCATAACCCACAAGGTTGAAACCCAACGCTTCGAGATATGGCGTAAGACCGGCGCGATCATAATAATCAGTGACGACCCGAGACCCCGGCGCCAGGCTGGTCTTGACCCACGGCTTGCGGGAAAGCCCTTTTTCCACCGCATTTTTGGCCAGCAGCGCAGCCGCCATCATGACCGTCGGGTTGGATGTGTTCGTGCAGGAAGTGATTGCCGCGATAACGACGGAGCCATGATCGATCTGGCACTCGGCGCCGTCACTTAACGCGATCGAAACTGGGTCTCTCTGGCGCAGGCCGCTGAGAGGGGCTTCGTCGACATGATCGGTAGGCGCGTCAGAGACCTTTTCGGGTTGTTCAGGCGAAGTCGGGTCTGACGCGGGGAATGTCCCGGCCACTGCCTCATCGTAGCCCTTCAGTTTTTGCGGCGTGTCGTCTAGGTAGGTTGCCAGTGTCCCGCGGAACGCCTGCTTGGCCTCGGCAAGCGAAATCCGGTCTTGCGGACGCTTGGGCCCCGCAATAGAGGGCACAACAGTGGACAGGTCAAGTTCGAGCCGCTCGGAATAACGCGGTTCGGCAAGCGGGTCGTGCCACAAGCCTTGCTCTTTAGCATATGCCTTGACCAGCGCGATTTGCTCGGCAGAGCGGCCGGTGAACTCCATGTATTGCAGCGTAATTTCGTCTATCGGAAATATCGCGATGGTGGAGCCGTACTCTGGGCTCATATTGCCTATCGTGGCGCGATTGGCCAATGGCACTGCCGTTACACCGGGGCCGTAGAATTCGACGAACTTGCCCACCACCCCGTGCTGGCGCAACCTTTCGGTGATTGTGAGGACGAGGTCGGTGGCGGTGGAGCCTTCCGGCAAGGAGCCGGTAAGTTTAAAGCCCACGACCTGCGGAATGAGCATGGAAATCGGCAGGCCAAGCATGGCGGCCTCGGCTTCGATGCCCCCCACGCCCCAAGCCACGACACCCAAGCCATTGACCATTGGGGTGTGCGAGTCGGTACCCACGCAGGTGTCGGGGTATGCCGCGGTGACGCCGTCGGTTTCCTGCGTGAAGATGACACGCGATAAATGTTCCAGATTCACCTGGTGCACAATGCCCGTGCCAGGTGGCACGACCTTGAAGTCGTTAAAGGCGGTTTGGCCCCAACGCAAGAATTGATAGCGCTCGAGATTGCGTTCGTACTCGATCTGCACGTTCTTCTCGAACGCGTTGCTACTGCCAAAGACGTCGACGATGACCGAGTGGTCGATGACCAGTTCGACCGGCGCAAGCGGATTAATGCGATTCGCATCGCCGCCCAAGTCTTGCATCGCTTCGCGCATTGCGGCCAGGTCGACCACCGCGGGCACCCCGGTGAAATCTTGCAGCACCACACGAGCCGGCGTGAATGCGATCTCTTGATCGGGCTGACCTTGGGCGTCCCAGCCGGCCAAGGCTCGGATATCGTCTGCGGTAATGTCGACGCCATCCTCGGTACGCAGCAGATTCTCAAGCAGGATCTTCAGACTATAGGGCAGACTCGCAACATCGAACCCGGCGTCGGCGACGGCGTTGAGTTTATATATTTCGTAGGCTTTACCCGCGACGTCTAACAGACCCTTGGCTTTGAAAGAATTAGTGCTGCCCATGGTGCGCTCCTCTTATGTAACGGTAACTCCAGAGTATCTATATCACCATATCACGAAGGGGCGGCTGCCTCTTTGAATATCTGACCTGCAATGTCAACCTCGCGGCCTTTGCTTACGCCACCCGCGGCACGGTTGCTCTGGTTGAAAGCTTGATCTCTCGATAGCCTTCGCGCTCGATGTCGACGACTTCAACGCTTAGGTGAGTCACTAGGGATTTCCCTAGAAGGCATATGGTTGGCTTGTCAACTTGTTGACTTACCAACTAGTTGGGCCTAGTATTTCGTCTGGCGACCCACCGGCTAAAACTGTTGCTGCAAGCCTAATCGGGCTGGGGCGCAGGCGATCGTGCTGGACCGTGGATCAGTCATGCACGCCGGCGCCAGTGCCGATTTGCTCCACGACACCGCCATTCTCGATCGATATATATCCGTGACACAGGTTCCGGTACATGATCATTAACACCCTGGCCTGGTAGGAGACAGCCATGAACAATCCTGAAAAATACGAAGCCCCTAACGCCTCGGTGCCCAGCCTGGACATCGACCCGTTTTCGGATGACTTTTTGACCAACCCTTATCCGTACCACGAGAAGATGCGCGGTGCGGGCGAGCTGATCTGGCTCGAAAGCTATGGCATCTGGGCATCGGCTCGCCACGAGACGGTGCGCGCAGGACTGAATGATTGGCAGAATTTCATTTCGTCTGCCGGCGTGGGCCTGGCCAATTTCCGAACTGAGCAGCCATTTCGCCCACCAAGCTTGATTCTCGAGGCCGATCCGCCGCAGCATACGCGCTCGCGAACCGTGCTGGCCCGCATACTTTCTCCGCGTGCCATGCAGCAGGTGCGCGAAGACTTTCAAAAGCAGGCCGAATTGCTGATTGATCGCTTGGTTGATCAGGGTGACATCGACGCCGTAAAGGATCTGGGCGAGGTTTATCCGCTTAAGGTCTTCCCGGATGCCGTCGGGCTGACAGAAAGCGGGCGCGAGAACCTGTTGCTGTACGGCAATATGGTCTTCAATGCCTTTGGTCCTAGAAACCATATTTTCGAAGAGGCGGTCGAGCGCTACGAGCCCGTGCGCGAATGGGTCATGCACCAGTGCAAGCGAGAAGAATTGCGTCCGGGTGGGTTCGGTGACCAAATCTATCAAGCTGCCGATGCCGGCGAAATCACTTTTGACGAAGCGCCTATGTTGGTGCGTTCGTTTTTGTCGGCCGGAGTAGACACTACCGTAAACGGCATCGGCAACACCTTGTTCAGTCTGGTGAATCATCCCGACCAGTACGAAAAACTGGTCGAGAACCCCGACTTGGCCCGTCAGGCATTCGAAGAAGGGCTGCGTTTTGAGTCCGCAGTACAAACTTTTTTCCGTACGGTCAATCAGTCGCTGGAGTTTCGCGGACTGCCAATGCAAGAGAATGACAAAGTGCTGTTCTTCCTTGGCGCCGCCAATCGTGACCCCAGGCATTGGAAGAACCCCGACGTCTACGATATTGAGCGCAAGCCTGTCGGCCATATGGCGTTTGGCTCCGGGATTCATGGCTGTGTCGGACAAGCGGTGGCACGGCTCGAAGGCGAGATCATATTCTCAACGCTGGCCAAGCGCGTCAAGCGGCTCGAACTTATTGGCGAGCCGGTACGCAGGCTGAACAACACACTGCGGGCCCTTGACTCGCTGCCTATGCGTCTTATCCCTCATTGATCTATAGGAAGCACACGTGACAAGTATCAAGTACATTGACTCGGCGGGAACGGAAACGGTGTTGGCCGTTCGCGCCGGAACGAACGTTATGCAGGCCGCCGTTGACGGCGGCTTGGAGGGTATCGTCGGAGAATGCGGCGGCTCGGCGATGTGCGCGACCTGCCATGTCTATGTGGACGAGGGCGATTTGAGCAAGTTCGATGCACCCAGCAAGCCAGAGCAGGAAATGCTTGAATGCACAGCAGCCCCCTTGCGCGACACCAGTCGTTTGGGCTGCCAACTTGTGGTCAGCGAAGGCGATATGATTACTGTCCACTTACCGGAAACTCAACAATAGCGGCGACGAATTGCTTCGCCGGACATGATGTAATGAAAAAATCCACTCATTCGGCACCGAAATCATCCAAGTTGATCGAGACCGAAGGCGAGAGCAAGAAATCCAGCGCAACCGCTCGAACAAAGAAGGCCTCGGCCGAACCTGCTTGGCAGGCCGATGGGCTAGACCTCGAAAACTATGCGCCGGCCTATTTTACTTTTGTCGCTACGAAATTGGCATCGGGAGCCGCTGCTGTCTATCGCAAGCATTTCGGGGTCGGTATCGAGATATGGCGGGTGCTGGTCATGCTGGCGCTTGACGAGAAAGTGTCGGTCAATATGGTGTGCAAGCTGATCGGCATGGACAAGGGCTCTGTCAGCCGTTGCTTCAAGAGCATGTACGAGAAAGGCTTTATCACCTTTTCTCATGACCCTCGCGACGGTCGAGTGCGTTACGCCACGTTAACTTCGGCCGGCCGGCGCAAGCACGACGAAATCAAGGCCGTGGCGCTCGCGCGCGAGCAAGCGTTCCTGTCCTGCTTGAAGCCCCAGGAAGCAGCCGTCTTGATCGATATGCTGCATAGACTGCATGCCAATCTGCCACATGTGGAAAAAACCACGCAGCAGTATCTGCGTCAGCACGTCATTAATCCGGCCCACGACAAGTAAAAATATTTCCAAGGAACAGCAATGATGAACATCGTTGTGGTGGGGGGCGGACATGCCGCCGCCCAGTTTTGCGCCAGCCTGGCCGAACAGCAGATCGAAGCCAGGGTAGAGCTGGTCAGCGAAGAGGCTTACCTGCCTTATCACCGGCCGCCGTTGTCCAAAGCTTACTTAAAGGACGCAGAGCCCACTGCAGCCTGGCTTCGCAGTGCAGATTACTATGCTGGAAAAGGTGCGAACTGGCGTCTTTCCAGTCGCGTGCAGCGCATTTCGCGCGACAAGCGCCACGTTGAATTGGCGGGTGGTTTGACGCTGCCTTACGACCACCTTGTGCTGGCCACAGGGGCGAGGGCGCGTGTACTTCCCGGCTTGCCTTCCGGCTTGGATAACGTGCTCACCTTGCGCAATCTGGATGATGCGGCACGCCTGCGTGAGCGTCTTGCCGGCGCGAAGAGCATACTGATTGTCGGGGGCGGCTTTATCGGTTTGGAGGTTGCTGCGACTGCGGCCCAATTGGGTAAGCAGGTTGTCTTGGTCGAGGCCGGCCCGCGTCTGTTGGCCAGGTCCGTGTCGCCGGAATTGTCGGCGTACGTGCTGGCTAGCCACCGTGCGGCGGGCGTGGATGTGCGGCTCGATACCATCGTGGAAGGGTTCGAGATAAGCGGCAATGCGATTCACGCCGCGCAGGTTTCGGACGACCTCCTGCCTGTCGATCTCGTCATTGTCGGGATCGGAGCCAGCCCCAACGACGAACTGGCTCGGGAGGCCGGTCTGGTGTGTGAGAAGGGCGTCGTTGTCGATGCTCATATGGTAACCAGCGATCCGCTGATACTGGCGATCGGTGATTGCACGGCTTTCCCGTTTGCGCCGCTGGGTCGCCACGTTCGTTTGGAGTCGGTTCAGAACGCGAACGACCAGGCCCGCTGTGCGGCGCAGACCCTAGCCGGCATGGCCCAACCTTACACGGCCCTGCCCTGGTTCTGGTCTGAACAAGGCGCTTTGCGTATACAGATCGCCGGTATTCCGGATACGCATCACGATCGGCTCATACGCGGAGACCCAGCCCAAGGCAAGTTCTCGGTGCTGTATTTTGATAATAACGTCCTGGCCTGTGTGGAATCCGTCAATGCACCTGCCGATCACATGGCCGCCCGAAAGCTAATCACAGATGGCGTGCGGATAGTAAGTGACCAGGTGCTGGACGCTTCCATTCCATTGAAGACGTTTGGTCAGTAGTGGTGTCGAGTATCCGAAGCGCCCCGTTGTCAGCCTTGGTGCTGGCACGGAACTATGCGCCGCGTTGCAGCACTCCGCGAAGCATGACTCGAAGAGCGGGCCAACACCGATATGTTGTGTAGTTATGGCGAAAGCTTGAATTTTCGATAGCTGCCGCGCTCTATGTCGACGACTTCAACGCTTAGATGCACGGTCATGTCTTTATCAAACGTGGGCATGTGCTCGAGCATGCCATCGGCCACCCGTTGGCTGAAATCCTTCTTCGCTTCTTCGGTGCGTCCGGCCATAATGCGGACTGTAACGTGGATGAAGCCGCGCCGGCTGTCTGCCAGCCCCACGCGAAACTGATCGGCGCATACCACTCGGGCTTTCAGGTCTGCTTCGTCTTCAACTTCGGGGCTATCCGCCAGCCGGCGTGTGACGGCGGCCAGCATGGCGTCGAACGGCAGGTCGACCAGATTGGGGGTGTATTCAATAAGGATGTGTGGCATTTGGCAGGCGAAGTGGTTTTCTTGAAGTGATTCGACAATTCGCTGCCAGAGGAGAGGCACCAGGCGCCGAAGCCGCGTTTGAATAGTCTACGTTGTGTAAAAGTGTAGCGCCCGAAGGAGGGTGCAATTTATATGAAGCGCACCGATACCTCGGCGGATCCGCTCCGATGGGCGACATGCTGGCCAACAAGCCATCCTGCACGATGTGCGTCTCCCAGTCTGGGCCCTTCGAATAGATACCGCCCTTGGCCTTCAATTCGTCCTCGACGAGGAAGGGCACGACGTCGGCAAGACCGACGCCGGCCTCTTCGGAATTGGTGAAGCCAGTTACCTTTTTGCCCTCGACCAATGGTCGTCCGTCGGCGGTCTTCACGTGGCGCAGTACGCCCGGCGCATGGCAAACCAAGGCGACCAGGGGGGGCGGATAATGAAGGCACGACGGCCGAGCGATGTCACTGGCTTGCCGCTTGTGCCGCCGTTGGACGAGCTGCCGCACACGCTCGCCTGAGACGGCTATCCGCAGCTAGGTTGTGCAGTCTGGAATCGGCGAGTGGCCCGAACCAGGGCGTAGCGTTTGTTATTTATCACAGTCCAGGAAACCGGTCGACCTTGGAAAGCGGAATATTCGCGTCAAAAACCTTGATGCGCAGATCCGTAACGCCCATGTCTGCCAGGCGGGCCGAGTGCATGTCTTTGTATGCGTTGAGCGTTTCCAGGTTTTCAAAGCAGTAGATGCCGCCCGCCTCGCCTGTTTCAGCGTTTTCGGTCCAAAGCTTCCAGACCAGACCCGGTTCGTTGGCAATGCTTTCTGCCAGGCCCTGCATCGCTTTGCTCATTTCGGCGCCGAACGGGCCGGGGGAGGGAAAATCGACTTGTAAGATCTTCATGGAGGACTCCGAAAGGTATGGCGGTGCCGGGATGGGTTCAGCAACATGTGGCGATAGATTCAAATGCAAATTTCGCCTCAGCCCACATTACGCGTCTTCTCATTATCCTCTAAGATGCTTGCCTAGCAAGCCCATCGCCGCGCGCACAATTCTGAGCCCTTCATGAAAAAAACCGATCTCGAAAAGCAAAAAGCCCTGAAACTAACGGGCCGGCTCAATGCCGCCGTTCCACCAGGGCGCTATGCCGGGGCAGCGCCCGCTGTAGATCGTCGTGAACAGCGCCGCTTGGATCAGGCGGCCGGCCTGGTTTCCTTCCCTGTGAAATTGCATCAGCCATTGATTACGGCCTTGAACGCTAAAGCCAAGGCCGATGGCGTCAGCGTTAACGAATTGGTGAACACGCTGCTGGCCGGTGCGTTGAAGGGTTAGCGCATGAAAATCTGGGTTGATGCGGACGCCTGCCCCTCTGTCATCAAGGACATTCTTTACCGGGCGGCGCAGCGATCGAAACGGCCTCTGACCCTGGTGGCCAATCAAATGCTGTATACGCCGCCGTCGCCCTTGATCCGCGCGGTTCAAGTACCGCGCGGGTTCGACGTGGCAGACGACTATATCGTTGAACATGCGTCGGCCGGCGACTTGGTCATTACCGCTGACATACCGCTGGCCAGCGAAGTGTTGCGCAAGGGGGCGCTGGTCATCAGTCCGCGCGGGGAACGTTTCACCGCCGACAGCATCAACGAGCGTCTCGCGATGCGCGACATGATGGAAGAATTGCGTAGCGCCGGCGTCGATACGGGCGGACCGGCCGCGTTAAGCCAAGCGGACAGGCGTGCATTTGCAGGCGCTTTGGATCAAGTGCTGCAGAAAGCGCAACGCGAAGACATTGCCAAGCGCGACTGAGCAGCCTTGAGTAACGGCAGCGGAGATTTTTATTTAGCCTTAACCCCGAACCGCATGGCTATGGTGGAAGTCCGAATCCAGGTATATATTGCTAATAGCGATTCACCCGAGATTCTGGTTCTAGAAAGTTCAAGTCGGGTAGTGTCTTCCCCATTGCCTGGCCCTAGGAGACAACACATGAAAAAACTGGCTATATCTGCGGCCTGCACCGCGTTGTTCTTGACAGCGGCAAGTGTCGGCGCAGCACAAAGCAAAGGGGTTCCAGGGGTGCGCGGCATCGACCATATCGGCTTCACGGTGCCCGACATTGACCAAGGCGTTGAATTCTTCCACGAGGTGTTGGGCTGCGAAGAGGCGATGCGCTTCGGGCCATTCAGTGACGATACCGGCACCTTCATGCAGGATCTGGTGGATGTCCACCCACGAGCTGCCATCAAGCAGATCGCCATGATGCGGTGTGGCGAAGGTTCGAATATTGAACTGTTCCAATATAGCGCGCCGGATCAAAACACAAAAATGCCCCGCAATAGTGATTATGGCGGCTTTCATATCGCTTTTTATGTGGAAGACGTCGGGGCGGCAGTAGACAAGGCCAAGGCACTGGGGCTGAAAACCTTCATGGGGCCGCTGAAGATCGAAGAAGGTCCTGCAGCCGGGCAGTCGATCAATTATGTATTGACTCCCTGGGGCGCCTACGTCGAATTGATTTCTTATCCCAATGGTATGGCGTACGAGAAAGATGCCAAGACCCGCTTGTGGGCGCCTGGCGAGTAAAGGGCCAGCGGCGTCCTGTAACGCCAAACCGACCAGGAGTCTTTTATGAACTCAGGCACCGACGAGGCCGGCCTTGTCATCCGGCCGATGCGTCGCCCCGAGCTCGACATGCTGCTTGATTGGGCCGCCGCCGAAGGCTGGAACCCCGGTTTGCACGATGCCGAAGCGTTCTATGCTGCAGACCCAAGGGGCTTTCTGATAGCCCTTCTTGGCCAGACTCCGGTGGCGGCCATATCCATCGTTCGCTACAACCGCGACTATGCCTTTCTGGGGTTCTACATCGTATCGCCCGCCTATCGCGGGAAAGGTTATGGCTATCGAATTTGGCAGGCCGCCATTGCGGCGATGGGTGAGCGTACCATCGGCCTGGACGGCGTACCGGAACAACAGGAAAACTATCGCCGTTCTGGGTTTCAACTTGCGCACCGCAATATCCGCTATGAGGGCCAATGGCGACAGGGCGATTTGCAAAGCGCCGCATCCAAGGATGCCGATATCGTGCCGCTGAATACGTTGCCATTCGCGGCACTGGCTATTTATGACCGCGCTTTTTTCCCCGCTGCCCGTGACGCGTTTTTGCGCCAATGGATTATGCTGCCTGGATCACTCGCCCTGGGGCGAAAGGCGCAGACTGGCTGGTCGGGTTACGGAGTCATTCGTGAATGTCGCAGCGGATGGAAAATCGGCCCACTGTTCGCCGATACGCCAGAAACTGCGCGAGCGCTTTTTTTGGCGCTAACTACGAAAGCGACAAATTCGATGCCCATTTATCTTGACGTTCCACAATGCAATCCGGCGGCCGTTGCCCTGGCCGAAGAGCACGGCATGCGGCCCGTGTTTGAAACCGCACGCATGTACACGCGTGAACCTCCCAACCTCTCGCTCGCGCGCACGTACGGCATCACTAGCTTCGAGTTGGGTTAAGCACGAAAACGTTCTGGGCTTCAAGACGAACGGCCAAGGCTGGCTGGGTTTTACCGACGGCGATGTTGTGGGCGTTCCGAATGCTGCCTCTGTTGGTGATGGCGCGAGCCCGCGTTGGGGCTTCGATGTTTGTGAATATGGGGGCGTCCGCGCTGCGCGTTGGGATGCTTACGGGCCTCGTGCCGCCGTTGCTCAAATCGTTTTTGTGATTCGAAGTGGCGCCTGTATATTTCTGCTTCATGCCGCCGCTGAGCCTGGTTGAGCCGGGAATGGCCGTAATGGTTGTATCGGGGCGCTTGATATCCATGCTGATAGCCATGGCGGTAGCCGCCATGGTAACCATGCTGATACGCTCCCTGTTGGCCGCCGTAGTAGCTGCTGTGAGAGCCGCCGTGTGCTCCGTAGTAGACGCCGTCGTATGCGCAGGCCGAGACGCTGAAAACCACGCTCAGCACCATGATGCCGCGCAGCCAACTGAGCGATCCGGCTCGAGGCGATGAGCAAGAGCCATTGAAAAGGGCAGGGAACATGATCGTCTCCCAATTCCGCTTTCGCGGATGAAGTCATGTCTTTATCCTAATCCTGAAAGCGGTAATGCAGGGCGTGTCGAAACCATTCGAAACAGCTCAGCCGCCAACTGGGCGGGTTTCGACATTCAGTGAAATGAAGCTGCAAGCATATTTTCGTATTGGAAACGCTTGCGCTACCATTCTGTCTTAAAGTAACCGGTACAAGCGCGGCAAGTGCAGTGCCGACGCACTGCGAACACTATCGCGTCCGGAGTAAGCTCAGTTCCGACGCATATCGAAAACCTATCGCCATCAAGATCATGAACCTTGTAAAAATATCGAGTCATCTCTTTGCTGCAATGGTCGGCCTCGGCATGGCCTTTACTGCGATGGCCGCCGGCCCCGGCGACGACGCCCTGAAAGCCGCCATCGCAAGCGATAAACGCACGCCTGCGTATGTACAGCGCGATGCCGCTCGTCATCCCTATGAGACACTTTCATTCTTTGGCATTCAGCCTGCGATGACGGTGGTGGAGCTTAGCCCGGGCGGTGGCTGGTATACGGAAATCCTCGCGCCTTACCTACGGGACAAGGGCCACTATATTGCCGCAGCGTATAGCGAAAATTCCCCCAGAGAGAACCGGCGCGGCTACACCGCAAATTTCAAGAAGAAATTGGCGGCCGACCCGGATCGATTCGGCAAGGTGCAATTGGCTGTGTTTGAACCGCCCAGCGATCTTAGTTTTGCGCAGCCTGGCAGCGCCGACCTCATCCTGACCTTCCGCAACCTGCATAATTGGCTGTCTTACGGCGACGACAATATGAGGCGCGTATTTGAGAGCGTCTACGCCACCTTGAAGCCCGGCGGCGTGTTTGGCGTGGTCGAGCACCGTCTTCCCGAAGCCATGCCCCAGGACGCCACCGCCAGTTCTGGATACATGCACGAATCTTACGTGATAGATATGGCGAAAAGCGTTGGTTTCAAGCTGGCTGAAAAATCGGAAGTCAATGCAAACCCAAAAGATACGGCCGATCATCCAAACGGCGTGTGGGCCTTGCCGCCCACGTATCGCAACAAGGATGAGCACCGCGACCGCTACGAGGCCATCGGCGAAAGCGACCGCATGACGCTGAAGTTCGTGAAGCCTTGAATCCCTGAATCCTTGACGGTAGGGCGGTTCAATCGCTTGAGCCGCTACTTAACGTTCAATTGATTAGGCGCCATTCAAACAGATGGTGGCTGTGCGTCATCGGGCTGCTATCCAGCTGCCTGAACGGCGGCCTAGCGTGTATATACGCCCTAAGCGCCATATTCATCGTTGCGATATCCGCTATTATCCGTTTATGCAAAAGTGCAAAAAAAGTATGCGAATGTTGCGGGGAAGATGCCAGTGTCAATTCTCTCGAATATCTCAGCCTGCGTTTTGGATGGGTAAGGGCGAAATCCATGGCCCATAGTCGGTGGAGCGCGGCCGCGGCATATTCGCTTTAATGCGCTGAAGCGGCTTGTTGGCCCACAGGGCTTTTGGCGTTTTCGTAAATAATGTCGAGGAATATCTGGATGAAACTCACGGCTCTGGTTCGATGTGCCCCGTTGTTGAGCGCGCTATTGCTGGTACAGCCCGCTTCCGCGGCAGAATTGGCTGAAGATATTTGGTCCGGCGGCCCCATCTTGACCATTGACGATAATCGGCCGCGCGCCGAGGCCGTGGCGGTTAAGGAGGGCAAGATCCTGGCCGTGGGTTCGCTTGACGAAATCGAGCGTTATCGGGGCGAACAGACCGTTATGCACGACTTGGCCGGACGGGCCTTGCTGCCCGGTTTCGTTGATGCGCACGGGCACGCCTTCATGATCGGCTTGCAGGCGGTCTCCGCCAACCTGCTTTCCCCGCCCGATGGTGAAGTGAAAGACATCGACGGCCTGCGTAATGCACTGGCAACGTGGTCGCGCGAGCATGCTTCCACTGAAAAAAGCGCGGGCATGATTCTTGGCTTCGGTTATGACGACGGCCAGCTGGCCGAACAACGCCATCCGACACGTCACGATCTGGATGCTGTATCCAGCGACACCCCGATATTGATTATCCATCAGTCGGGTCATCTCGGGGTGATGAACAGCAAGGCGCTGGAAATGGCCGGAATCAGCGCAAGCACGCCCGACCCTGCGGGAGGCGTCATCCGTCGCGAAGAAGGCTCAAAGACGCCTAACGGTGTTCTTGAAGAGGCCGCATTTTTCGGATCTTTGGCCAAACAGTTTTCCCACATTACCGCAGAGCAGGCGCAGGCTCTTTTTGTGGCGGGCACAAATTTGCTGGGCAAGTATGGCTACACCACCGGCCAAGAGGGGCGCGCCACTTCAGGCATCGTGCCGTTCATGCAGCAGGCGACCAAAGCGGGGAAAATAGATATTGATGTGGTCGCATATGTCGATGTGCTGCAAGACCGTGATTTCATCGCGCAGCATGCCGGCGCCGACTACATCAATGGCTTTCGCGTGGGTGGCGCCAAACTTACCATCGATGGTTCCCCACAAGGGTTCACGGCTTTTCGTGATCGCCCTTACTACAACCCGCCCAAGGGCCATCGGGCCGACTATCGAGGCTACTCGGCGGCCACGCCCGAGCAGGTATTCGACGCCATCGACTGGGCGTTCAAAAATGACATTCAGATCATCACCCACGCCAACGGGGAAGCGGCATCCGACATGTTGCTGGCCGCCATCAAAACAGCCAGGGAAAACAACGGTCTCAAAGATCGCCGTGCCGTGTTGATTCACGGGCAGTTCCTGCGCAAGGATCAGGTCGCCGCCTTGGACGAGCTTGAGGTTTTTCCCTCGTTGTTTCCCATGCATACATTCTACTGGGGCGATTGGCATCGCGACCGCACGGTGGGCCCGGTCAATGCGGAGAATATTTCGCCCACAGGATGGGTGCGCGAGCGTGGAATGATGTTCTCTACACATCATGACGCCCCTGTCGCATTCCCCGACTCGATGCGCGTGTTGTCCGCTACCGTTACCCGCCGCACTCGGTCCGGCGATATTCTGGGGCCGCATCAGCGCGTAGACGTCATGACGGCCCTCAAGGCGATGACACTCTGGCCGGCCTATCAGCATTTTGAAGAAGGTGCCAAGGGTTCGATCGAGCCGGGCAAGCTGGCTGATTTTGTGGTGCTGTCGGAAGACCCCACCGCCATCGACCCGGAAAAACTTAGCGAATTGATCGTTGAGCAAACCATCAAGAACGGCAAAGCGATTTATCAGCGGCCACCCGCTACCGCTCGGGCCCCTGGAAACAGTGCTGCTGTCGGCGATGTCTTTTCGCGCGTATTGAATGGGTGGCAGCACTCAAATGAAGCGTCGGGCCACCAAGGCCATAGCCACGGTCCCGAGCTGTTGATGGGTGTAATCATCGAAGGGTTGGAAAAATGATTCACGTTCTATGGGAACACACTCGCAAGCAAATGAGCGAGCCGCTGGAAGCCTGTACCGCAACTTAGCAGTCGAGGCCAGATTGGAGCACTGGTCAGAATCGTGGGTTTTTTATTGTTTGTGTTTTTGGAATGGTCTATTGCTATTTAGGATCTTTATTCTCGTCCTGAGAACTTTTAAAGTATCTACATCGACGAGAATTTGGTATGCCCGAGCCGAATTCGCCGGAAAACCATCCGGGCAAACATATTGATATAGAGGATCCAACACCATGACACGCACTCAAATTTCCACTATCGCTCTTGCAATCAGCGCCCTGTTCGCCGGCCACGCCGTGGCGGCCGACAACGGCGCCGCGACCCGCGCACAGGTCAAGGCTGAGCTGGCCGAAGCCGTCCGCACCGGCAACGTCATTGCCAACGTAACCGGAGAGCTGGCGAAGGACGCCTATCCGCAAAGCTATGCCGCCGAGCAGAACGTGGCATCGAAGAGCCGCGAGCAGGTTCGCGCGGAACTGTCCGAGGCCGTTCGCACCGGTAACGTAGTTGTCAATGTGACGGGTGAACTGGCCAAGGATGCCTACCCGCAAAGCTATGCCGCTGATCAGAACGTGGCATCCAAAAGCCGCGAGCAGGTGAAGGCAGAACTGGCGGAAGCCGTCCGCACCGGTAACGTCATTGCCAATGTAACCGGCCAGCGCATGAACGAAGCTTATCCGCAAGCCTATTCCGGCCAGCAGAACGTGGCGTCCAATAGTCAGGACGTGGCAGGCGCAGAGCTGGCCGGTGCGGCCAATAGCGACGTGCGTGGTTAATCACCGTTAGCATTGCGCGCGTTGACGCGGGCGCGATGCAACGCACGGCAGCCATAGTTAAGGTGAGCTCAGCGCATCGTTTGGCTGAGAATCGCTAACAAACAGTCGGGTCTGGCAGGCCTGGCTGTTTTTCTTGTTGGAGCGCCAGGCAGCGTTACAGCCGTGCTTTCCGCCATGAAGGGTCGGCCCTGGTGGTAGCGGTCGAAGGCGCCAGGCATGCGCTGCAGGTATCAAACTCAAAACCATCGACAATGGTAATGTAAGGTAGTTCTTCGCTGTACTGAGCGGTACATCAGTTAATTTTGGAAGGTGGAACTATTATGGTTGGCTTGCATCGACATATGCCTGCCAATACAGCGGGGCGTGATTTCGTCTTCGGCGACCTGCATGGCTGTCTCGATTTGCTCGAGGAAGAGCTTTCTCGAGTTGAGTTCGACATCTCGGTGGATCGGCTGTTCTCAGTGGGTGATCTGATCGATCGCGGGCCAGACTCCATGGGCTGCTTGCGGCTGTTACGCGAGCCTTGGTTCCATGCTGTGCGGGGCAATCATGAACAGATGCTTCTGGCGTACTTCCACGAAAAGACGTCGCCTGAGGCGTCCAGTGAATTGACCAAGGTTTTCTTACGCAATGGTGGTCGCTGGGTCCAGGAGCTTGATGCCGCCGTTCGCGACGAGTTGCGTGAAGACCTTCTGCCCCGGGTTGCGGCCCTGCCATTTGTGATTTCCGTCGGAGAGGGTAGCAAGCGGTTCAACATTGTTCATGCAGAGCTCATGTCCGGAAGCATTGATCCCGACGGTTGGTTGGCTCGGCTGGCAGGGCTGCCTCAGGATGAGGCATCACAACGCATATTGACCGACGAGCTATTAACCGATGCGAGCTTGGCGGAAATGACCGAGCCGCTTGCCTGGGGCAGGCGGCTGGTAAAAAGTATCGACATGAAAGCGGCCGATAAAATCGTCACACCCGCCGGCCCTGTATTGAAAAGCACTCGGGCGATGCGGCCGAACCTGTCTCTAACTTACGCGGGCCATACGCCGCAAGGGTGCATGTTGCTGCATGAGTCGCACTTGTTCATAGATAGAGGTGCGTTCAAGCGGGATGTCGGCACGCGCTTATTGGTGCTGAATCACCAAGAGGTGCTTGCCTGGCTCGCCTAGTTAATTTGTGCGGCTCTTTGTGTGAAACTTAATATGAAGTTGGTGAACCTGCTTCGCAAGTTCTTCATCGGGCCCATGCACGACGGTGTCCGAGATTATCTGCTGGATAGGTAGCGGGCGAACCCTTGATGGCGGAACGCCAAGCGCCGGCAGCCACGTGCTTAACTGTTGCGACGAACTTGCGTAGACGATCCTGCCCAATCTTACCCAGCCGTGAGCGGCGGCGCACATGGGGCAGTGCTCGCCCGACGTGTAGACCGTTGCTTTCGAGCGTTCGTCCGGGCTCAGGTTTTGCGCGGCCCAACGCGCTATGGCAAATTCTGGATGCTGGGTGTGATCGCCTCCGGCCACGTGGTTGTGGTCTTCAAACAAAACTTGGCCTTCGGATGACACAAGCACCGATCCGAAAGGCTCGTCTCCAGAAGCGAGAGCTTCCGCTGCCAGCTCTACACATCGTCGAAGGTGAATGCGATCTTCTTCAGTGATCATCTGTCGTCTCCATGTGGTTGTGGTTTCATAGTCGTCACGAGCGCTTACACCCGTAAGCATGGCTGTAAGGCTTGTAATGTTATGATTGCGTTGGTAATGAGCGACGCCCACAGCGTCGCGTTTTAATTGAATACGCCTTTTATCTGTGGCCGCTGCTGTATCTGCAAGTAGTGGTCCATCTTCACATTAGCCAAGAAACAAAGCAACTTGGTCGCCCAGGAGCTTTCTCCTGCAGGTGTGTGGGACAACGGGCGTGACAGGCTAATGATCCTCAAGAAAACTTTAAACACTCTCGCAGAGCCGCGCCATAGTGCTGGTCGTACCCGAATCTCTGTCTTCGCCGCCGCGCTCGGTCTTGTAAGCGGTGTAATCTTTGGCCCCGGCGCGTGGGCCAATGAGCCCACCGCCCAATTGTCGGCCTTGGCTAAAGAAGAGCTTAGCGTCATTGAGCCTGCGGGTACATTACCGGAATCTGTGGAGCCGACAGCGGATGAGCTTGCTCCCGAGCCGCTCGAAGCAGTTCCCGTAATCGATCTGGATTACGTGCAGGATCTGACCTACATCATCGAAGAGGCGCGCAAGCAAGCGCAAGTCGAATACCTTGCCCAGAAGCTGCGTAAACCCCCCCATACCTTGCAAGAGTACGTGCAGCTTGCCTGGGCCGAGGCCAGCAGGCGCGGACTTCGTCCCGAGCTTCTGATCGCTATTATTCATAAGGAAAGCACCTTCCAGCCCAAGGTGCAAAGCAGATATGGGGCGCAGGGGCTGATGCAAGTGGTCAGGCGATGGCACGGAGACAAACTGCAGAAGAACGAGTCTTTGTTTGACCCTGTGGTGAACGTTCGCGTGGGCACAGACGTGTTGGAGGAATATCTGGAGTGGGCCGATGGCGATCTGCCGAAGGCCCTTGCCAAGTATTCCGGCAACGCACGTGGCTACGCCAACACGATAATCGATGAATCGCACAAGCTGGCGGCAGTTGCCGATAGCGCCGCGGCCGAAGTGGCGATGGCGCCGGAACTGTTCGAGCCCACATCGCCTGCCGGCCTTGAAACGGATATGCGGGCGTCAAGCGAGCGGGCCGGCTAAGCCTGGCCGCTTGCTGCGCAACCTTGCTTGCGCCGAGTGCCGGTTTGCAACTGGTATAGTGCCGTGATGATTACCGACACCCCCTTCTTCCATGGCAGCCCGCCAGCAACGCAAGCATGGCCCGATGCGAAATGCCGTTTGGGCTATATACTTTTGCGTTTCGTGCAGGGCTTTGGTCGATAGGTCGTGGTTCATAAAGCATATGCCCTTCTGGCGCTGGCGACACTTTTTTGGGCGGGTAATTCGATCGCGGGCAAATTAGCGGTCGGCCATGTCTCACCCATGGTCATTGTCTCAGTGCGTTGGTTGATCCTGATGGTGGTGCTGTACGCATGCAACAGCCGGCAGGTCGCAGCCGACTGGCCAGTGCTGCGGCCAAGGCTGGGGTACCTGCTGCTTCTGGGCACCCTTGGCTTCACCGGCTTCAGCGCCTTACTCTTTTACGCCCTTATCTATACCTCGGCCATCAATAGCGCGATCTTGCAAGGCGGCATGCCGCTTTTCGTATTTTGCGCCAGCTTCATCTTGTTTGGCAGCCGAGTCAGCCTGAAGCAGGTGATCGGATTCATGATCTCGTTCGTTGGCGTGATTGCCATAGCCGTAAGGGGCGACCTCAGCAACCTGATGGGCTTGGGTATTAATTTTGGCGATGCCTTGATGCTTATCGGCATCATCTCGTACGGCATCTACACCGCCGCGTTGCGCAGCAAGCCCCAAGTGCACTGGGCCAGCCTGATGGTCGTTCTATGCCTTGGCGCCACACTTTCATCGCTTCCGTTCCTGTTCCTTGAAGTAATTCAGGGTACGGTCATCTTCCCGGATTTAGAAGGTTGGGCCGTTATCGCGTATATCGTCATCTTCCCAAGCTTGCTGGGCCAGGTTTTTCACATTCGGTCCGTGGAGTTGATCGGAGCCAACCGAGCCGGCCTATTTGCCAATTTGTTGCCGATCTGGGGCGCTTTATTGGCGGTTGTTCTGCTTGGTGAAGCGTTCCATCTTTATCACGCCGTGGCCCTGGTGATGATTCTTGCGGGGATCGGGCTTGCAGAGTACAGCAGGCGCTCGAAGAGCTAGATGTCGAGTACGAACTTGCCAAAATGTTGCCCACTGGCCTGCTACTGAAAGGCAGAAACGGCGCACTATTACTTTTGCGATAATGGTGCGCCGCTAAGGCCGGAGCAAGCTGAAAGCTGTGGTTGTGCAACCGTTGGGCGGGAAACTTAACGTACGGTATTGGACAGACGTCCCAGGCCATCGATCTCGATATCGACAACATCGCTCGGGCTGAGAAAGCGCGGCGGCGTAAACCCTATTCCGACCCCTACCGGCGTGCCCGTAGCGATGATGTCACCCGGGAGGATTCGCGTGCCTGCGGATAAGGTCTCGATCAGCGTTGGAATATCAAAAATCAAGTCTTTTGTGTTGGCGTTTTGCCTGAGTTCATCGTTGACCCAGCACTTGACATTGAGATTCCCGCCGTCGATTTCGTCGGCCGTGGTGATCCATGGCCCCATCGGGCAGGAAGTTTCGAACGATTTGCCCAGGAACCATTGCTTATGCTTGCCTTGCAGATCGCGCGCCGTCAAATCATTGATGATCACATAACCGAACACATAGCCCATTGCCTCATCTTTACGTATACCCAGCCCGGCCTTTCCTATGACGACCCCTAATTCGGCCTCGTAATCCAATTGCTGGCTGCCTCCGTTTGGATAGCCGATGGGCGTACCGGTTGCGACAACGGTTTCGGGCATTTTCGTAAAGAGGATGGGAGCGGACGGCACGGCATCCGCAGCTCCCGAAGCACTGCTGTCAAACCCGCTGCGGGTGAACTCGTGTGCGTGGTCAAAATAATTCTTACCTACGCAGACGATATTGCGCCGCGGGCGGGGCAAAGGGGCAAGGAATTGCAGCTCTGAGAAAGCCACGTGTTGGTCGTCGAACTTGAGTTGATCCCTGACTTCCGGGTAAGCGGCGATGAGCGCCTGCATGTCAGCGGTATCGGCTCCGGACACCAGGCGGGTGGCAGTTTGGCTTTCTTCATGTACCTGTGCAATGACAGTTACGCCGTTGTGAACAATAGTTGCCAACTTCATAGTCGTTTTCCTTTGGTTCTTGGATGGGCGGGGGTTAACCCCCTTTGGGATCGTCGGACGATGGCTTGTCGGATTGGCCGAGCTGTTGTAGGCCAGTTAACAAGCGCTTGCGAGTATGTTCGGAGTGCAGTCGTGTCAACGAAAGGAATTTGTCCTGGTCCCCTAGAACAAACGCTTGTGCAAGCTCGGTATGTTCGGTTTGTGCTTGGCTGACATCTCCGGTGAGCCGTATTTCGGTGCGGATATAGCCTTCGATCATATTTCGCGAATGCTGCAGCGCCTTGAGATGATGCGGACATTGAGCGGGTGTAAGCAAGGCATCGTGGAACTTCATGTGGAGCTCAAACCATTGCGCCAGAGCGTCGTCGTCATGCTTTTCTGCCAACCGGCGCATGTTGGTGGCAATTGAGTAGACATTTGCGATGTCCGCCTCTGTGCGTCGCGCGATGGAGCGTCGCGCCAGCTCAACCTCGAGCAGGATGCGCAGATCGAATACCTCAATGACTTCTTCGCGATCAAGTTCGGCAATGGCATAGCCGCGGCGAGGATGCAGCACAAGTATGCCGTCTGCCTCCAGACGAGGCAGGGCCTCGCGCAACGGACTGCGGCTGACCCCAAGACGGGCTGCGACCTCGTCTTGTCGAAGCATCTGCCCAGGCATGAAGACGCCGTTGAGTATGGCCTTGCGTAATTCTCGATAGACCACTTCGGGCAAGGTTGGGCTGCTGATCGAATCTAGTGTTTCGTTGTGTTCTTGGGGCATGGCGGTGTGTCTAGTAAAGGAGCATCAAGTTTAATTGATGAGCGGCTTACTAGGTATTGTATAAAATATTCTATGCTCTTGCTTGGTCCGGAAAATTTGTAAGATAAGCAGAGTATTTATGGTTTTCTACCTTAAATACATCAGGGTTAACTCCCATTACTTCAAATTGTATAAAAAATATAATGAAGTTGTGGGTGGCAGGAAAGCACCCGGAATTGCGTTGGATTCTACGGCCCAGGCCATCTGGGGCTCGAACGTTCTACGCGCTTTTAAAGGAATAGAGATGACAAATCAGGTTGAATATTTCAATCCTCCCGGTGCTTGTCCAGCGCAAGGGCTGTACTCACACGTTGGCCGAGTAACCGGGGGCGAGGTTCTGTATGTGGCGGGCCAGTTGTCAGTGGCCGCCGACGGTAGCGTCGCTGGCAAAGGAGACTTCGAAGCGCAGATGCGCCAAGTGTTCAGCAACCTCGGAGATGTGCTCAAAGGCATGGGGTTGGGGTTCAAGGACGTAATCAAGTTCACGACGTTTCTGGTTCATTCGCAGCACATCGAAATATTCATGAAGGTACGCGCAGAGCTTTTCCCGCAACTGTTCGAAGGAGGGTCGTATCCGCCCAACACATTGCTGGTGATCGACCGGCTGGTCAAGGAAGATTTTCTGTTCGAGCTTGAGTCCATCGTTCGGGCGCCGGCCTGAATATGTTGCTTAGTTGAGCAACGATAAAAAACAGGAGACGGATAGTGGCTCATCATCTTTTAGAGGCTACGCCTGAGTCGGTTGGCTGGGGGTATTGGGATGCCACCAGGCCACCGGCCCTCGAAATCGATTCTGGTGATACTGTCACCATCGAGACGCTCTCAGGAGAGCACGAAGATCTGCCGCAGGCTGGTAGTGGATACACGGTTTTGCCAGACCATCGTGCGGTGGTTGAAGGAAAATCCGGTGGGCCCGGCCCTCACTTGCTGACTGGACCGATCTACGTTCGCGACGCGACGCCCGGAGATGTTTTGCAGGTTCAGGTAAATAAGATCGCATTACGGCAAGATTGGGGTTGGAACGTTCAAATCCCATTACTGGGCACCTTGCCCGACGAATACCCCGACTTCCGGCGAATCTACACGCCCATCGACCCCGACAGCGGCAAGGTTTCATTGCCTTGGGGCCAACAGTTTCAATGTCGCCCATTCTTCGGCTGTATGGGTGTGGCGCCGCCCTTGCATCATGGCCGTCTTTCGTCCATCGAGCCGCGGGCCTTCGGTGGCAACATGGACAACAAAGAGCTAGGGGCTGGCGCCACTATTCAGTTTCCTGTATTTACGCCCGGGGCGTTGTTCTCGGCAGGAGACGGCCACGCCCTGCAGGGCGATGGTGAAGTCTGTCTAACGGCGGTGGAAACCGCGCTCACCGGAACGTTTACGTTTCGGCTGATCAAGGCAGGGCAGCTCACGCGTCCGCGGGCCGTCACTCAGACTGATCTGATCACCATGGCGTTTGACGAAGACCTTGACGACGCGGCTAGGTCGGCGTTGCGCGAAATGATCGACCTTATTGTGCAAACCACCGGTTTGTCACGTGAAGACGCCTACACCTTTTGCTCTATTGCGGCCGATTTGCGCATCACGCAAACGGTCAACCGGCACAAGGGCGTGCATTGCATTGTTGCCAAAAACAACTTGCCCGACGCGGGGCAGGGCCTGAACCGCTTGTTCTTGTTCGACTGAACTTGAGCAAGATGTTCTGCACTACATGACACCATAAATGGGGGAGACCACCATGTTTTCAAATAACCGACGCAACCTGCTAAAAGCCGGCGCAGCGACCATTGCTGCTTCATATGCTCCAAGCATATTGGCGAAGAACGACACTATAAAAATTGCTTCGATTTACGATCTGAGCGGGGTGCTCGATAGCTATGGCACCCCAATGGCTCGTATGGTCACCATGGCTGTCGATGAAATCAACGAGTCGGGCGGCTTGCTGGGACGCAAGGTTGAGCTGGTCGAGTTCGACACACAATCAAACAACCAGTTGTATGGGCAGTACGCGATAGAAGCCGCTACACGGCACAAGGCGAGCGCCGTGTTTGGCGCCGTAACATCAGCTTCCCGAGAGGTAATGCGTCCACTGCTCTCACGGCACCGCACCTTGTATTTCTACAGCACTCAGTATGAAGGCGGCGTTTGCGACCGGAATACCTTCATGCTTGGCACGACTCCAGGACAAAAGGCCGTAAAAATTGTGCCCTACGCAATGGAAAAATTCGGTAAGCGGGTATACGCCGTAGCTGCTGATTACAACCTTGGCCACATCATTACCAAATGGCACAAGCAAGTCGTCGAAGAGCATGGCGGCTCCTTGGTGGGGGTAGAGTTCTTCCCCTTGGAGCAAACCGATTTTGGCCCTTCGATTCAAAAAATCCAGGCCATGAACCCTGATTTCGTCATGGCGGACCTGGTTGGCAGCAATCACAATGGTTTTTACAGGCAATGGGCGGCTGCGGGCTTGAATGACCGCATCGGCCTGGCATCGACCATTTTCGGCACCGGTAACGAACAAATATTCACAAACCCAAGAGAGCACAACGGTATATTGACAAGCGCCTGCTACTTTCCAGCCATTGACACGCCCGAGAACAGGGCCTTTCTAGAGCGCGCCGAACGCTATATGCCTAGTAAGACGGCGCCAATGAACGAGCTGCCCGCCATGAGCTACTACGCGGTAATGCTTTGGGCCAAAGCGGTCAAAGAGGCTGGAAGCGCTGAGCGGATGGCCGTGACCGAGGCGCTTGAAAGTGGATTGAGCTATGACGGCCCGGCAGGTTCAGTGACGGTACATGGCCCCAGCCACCACGTATCTCATGATATCTATATTGCGGAAACCAAAGACCAGCAATTCGAGGTACGTGAAACCCATCAGAATCTACCGCCCTCCGATACGGCAGCCGTCTGCGACTTGTTCAAGAATCCCAATGAAAACCGTCAATTCACACCAGTTTAACCACTGACTGATTACGGGTTTCTTATGGATTACACACTGGTTCTGGTCATACAGACGTTGTCCATGGTCGCCACGCTCTTTTTACTGAGCGTGGGTCTGGCCGTCATTTTTGGCATGATGCGCGTCATTAATTTCGCTCATGGCGAGTTTTTCATGATTGGCGCATATGTGGCGGTGTTGGCGGTTAATCATGGTGTCAACTTCTGGCTGGCGGCGTTCTTGTTGGCGCCTCTTGTCGTCGGGTTGATTGGCTGGGTGGTCGAGTGGGCCGTTATACGATGGCTGTATGGTCGGGTCATCGACACCATGCTGGCTACCTGGGGTCTTAGTTTATGCATGATGGGCGCGGTCACTCTGATCTTCGGCAATACGGTGACCGGCATTTCAGCACCCCTTGGGGCGGTGTCGATCGGCCGATACTCTTTCAGCGCTTATGGGTTGGTATTAATCGTACTGGCGGTCGTCATTTTCGTCGCGCTGTATCAGCTGTTACGGCACACCTCGGTTGGGCTGATAACACGCGCGACGATGCAGGACCCGGCCATTACCGCAGTTCTTGGGATGGAACCACGTCGGGTCTACAGCGCCACTTTCGTTTCTGGGGCAATGCTGACCGGCTTTGCCGGAGCGTTGATAGCTCCGATGACAAGCGTCACGCCCACGATGGGGCTGGCTTACATCGCCAAAGCGTTTATCACGGTGATATGTGCGGGACCATCCGTTTTGACCGGAACCATCATGGCATCGGGGCTCTTTGGCTCAATGAATAGCCTGGTTACGTTCTTGTCCTCGCCGGTATTGGGAGAAATCGCGTTGCTTGGCGCCGCGATCTTGTTGCTACGTTTCTTGCCGATAGGCATTACGGGGCGATTCAAAGGGAGGAAAATCTGATGCCGAGCCAGAGCTTGCCTGTTTCGGCGGATGAGCGCCGTAAAATTTTAGGTCGGCAGCCCGAATACGCTGCGTTCATGGCGCTGTTTGTATGCGGGCTGTTGGCGTGGTTGATGCCTCAATATGCCGAAATCTATACCCTCATCACAGTATCCATCTTTGTATGCATGTGCATCTTGTCACTTAGCTTGGGACTGGTATGGGGATATGGGGGAATTTTCTGCCTGGGCCAAGCTGCCTTCTTCGGGTTGGGCGGTTACGTCTACGCTATCGCTGCCTTGAACCTGGAAAATACTCTGATCGGGGCTCTGGCGGCTATTTTGTTACCGGCTTTGTTTGCCGCGATGGTGGGATATTTCCTATTCTGGGGCCGCATCGGAGATGTCTACGTCGGCGTCATAACCTTGACCATTACACTGATATTCACGCAGTTCCTGAACGGCTCTGCAGGGGATGCTTATCGTATCGGAGTCGTGCCGTTGGGCGGATTCAACGGCATACCAGCGACACCCCAGCTTTCGCTGTCAGGCAGCCTGAGCGAACCGTTTTCCATAGAGACCATTTTTCGCATCATTGTGCTGGCTTTGGGAATAACCTACGCCGGTTGCAGGTTCTTCTTGCGGTCTACCCTTGGGAAGTCGATGGTAGGTGCTCGGGAAAACGAAACCAGGATGGCGCTTCTGGGATACGACACTCGCGTGGTCAAGCTGGTTGTGTTTTGCGTTGGGGCGGCGATGGCCGGCATGGCCGGGATGTTGTTCGCCAATTGCCTGACGGTCACACCCAATATGTTCAGTCTGTCCAATACAGTTTATATCGTCATCTGGGTGTTGATCGGCGGGCGTGGAACCTTGCTTGGTCCCATCGTAGGGTGCTTGTTTGTCCAGCTTATGTCCAGCTACCTCGGTAAAAGCGGTGTTTTGAATCCAGAGCTGATATCAGGGGCGGTGTTGTTGCTGTTTGTATTGTTGATTCCGAACGGCCTTGTGCCCAGCTTCATGAGACTGGGCGGAACTCGGCGCCAGGTTGAGTTTCTTCGGAGGCGTTCCGATGGTGTCTGAGTTGGTATCTGTACGTGGCTTGACGATGCGCTTCGGCGGTGTAACGGCCTTATCGAACGTCGATTTCCGTCTCGGCCAGAGCGAGCTGTGTTGCATCATAGGCCCCAACGGCGCTGGGAAAAGCACGTTCTTCAAATGTCTCACGGGCCAAGTCTTGCCGACCATGGGCGAAATTTTATTCGAAGATCACAGGCTCAGCACCCTTTCCTCGCATGAGATCGCACGGCTTGGCATTGGCATAAAAACACAAGTGCCAAGCGTTTTCAACGGGTTGTCCGTTGCTGAGAATGTGTTGATGTCGTTGCGTAGGGTACATCCAAGGCCGCTCCAGGAAGGCCGGCTCTGGGAGGTCGCCGAGCAAACTGGCATAGTCGATATTCTTGGTGAGCAGGTCGAAACGCTGGCCCATGGTCAACGTCAGTTGGTCGAGCTGGCGATGGTGATGGCCCCTAAGCCGAAGCTCATACTGCTGGATGAACCGGCGGCCGGCCTTACCCAGCACGAGGTGGGGCGGCTAGCCGAATTGGTCCGTCTAGTCTCATCCCAGTGCGCGCTGATTGTCGTTGAACACGACATGTCGTTCATCCGTTCTATCGCAAGCCGTATCGTGGTATTTAACCAAGGGTCGGTGCTTATGGACGGTATGGCGCAAGACGTGTTGGAAGACGAGACGGTCAAGAATGTATATCTTGGAAGGCAGGAAGCATGAAACCATTGCTGGAAGTTCAGGGCTTATATTCAGGCTATCTTGGTATACCCGTGTTGAGCGGCGTCGATCTGGATGTTCAAGCGGGCGAGTTTCTTGGAGTGTTCGGACATAACGGCATGGGCAAGACAACTTTGCTTCGTACAATAATGGGCGAAGTAAAGACCCAGCGCGGAAGCATCCAATTCGATCAGCGACCTATCCATGGTCTGCCAGTGGCCCGCCGTGCAAAAATGGGTCTGGGATATGTGCCGCAAGGGCGCCGGATATATGCCGATCTGACTGTACGCGAGAATCTCAAAATGGCCGCACTAGCCGTCAGGGCTGCCTCCAGCATGGTGGATGAGGTAGTCGATTCATTGCCCAGATTGCGGCCCATCCTGGATCGGATCGGAGGAGTGCTGTCGGGCGGCGAACAGCAGATATTGGCGCTGGGGCGCTGCTTGGTTTCAAATCCGCGAATGATTCTATTGGACGAGCCCACTGAAGGAATACAGCCGTCTATACGTGACGAAATCATTGATGTTCTACACGGCCTGCGCAAACAGCGTGAGCTGACGATAATACTCGTCGAACAAAATCTTAATTTTCTTGAAGCGCTGGTTGATAGGCTTGTCGTATTGCAAAAAGGTGTGGTGCGGACCGATATTCAGGTATCCGATCTTGCCAACCTGCTGGCAGGCTGAGATTGTCGCTCACCCTGCTTACTTAAGGTAAGTACGCAGAATCTTCATTAGCGCTTCGATCTCTTCATCCGGATCGATCTGTACGTTCGCTGATTCTATTCTTGAGGTGCCGAACAGCTCGCGAAGATGGCTGTCGAGGACTTCGGCCATGAGGCCGTTCGCCGCGCCCCGAAGCGCGGCGATCTGCTGCAGCAGGGCGCTGCAGTCGGTTCCTTCTTCGACAGCCCGCTCAAGGGCCTCGGCCTGGCCCTTGATGCGGCGCAAGCGCGTGACGGCGCGCTTTTTGTCTTCCGGCGAGTGAGGCATTCGAGTTCGCTAGTAGTTGATCACCGTGCGGATGGACTTGCCGGCGTGCATCAGGTCGAATGCTTCGTTGATGTCGTCCAGCGGCAGGGTGTGCGTGACGAACGGAGCGAGGTCGATGTCGCCCTTCATGGCGTCCTCGACCATGCCGGGAAGCTCGGAGCGCCCCTTGACGCCGCCGAACGCGGTGCCCAGCCAGCGGCGGCCGGTAACCAACTGGAAGGGGCGGGTGGAGATCTCCTGGCCCGCGCCGGCCACGCCGATGATGACCGACTGGCCCCAGCCCCGATGGGCGCACTCGAGGGCGGCGCGCATGACGTTGACGTTGCCGATGCATTCGAAGGAGTGGTCAACGCCCCATTCTGTCATTTCGACAATGACCTGCTGGATGGGCTTGTCGTGATCCTTGGGGTTGATGCAGTCGGTGGCGCCAAAGACTTTGGCCAGTTCGAACTTGTCGGGGTTGGTGTCGATGGCGATGATGCGTCCCGCCTTTGCCTGGCGGGCGCCCTGGATCACGGCCAGGCCGATGCCCCCAAGTCCGAACACCGCCACGCTGTCGCCGGGCTGCACCTTGGCGGTGTTGTGCACCGCGCCGATGCCGGTGGTGACGCCGCAGCCCAGCAGGCAGACGTGCTCTGGATTGGCATCGGGGTTGATCTTGGCCAGCGAGACCTCGGCCACGACGGTGTATTCGCTGAAGGTGGAGCAGCCCATGTAGTGGTAGATGGGCTTGCCGTTGTACGAGAAGCGCGTGGTGCCGTCGGGCATCACGCCCTTGCCCTGGGTGGCGCGAACGGCCACGCAAAGGTTGGTCTTGCCCGACTTGCAGAACAAACATTCGCCGCATTCGGCGGTGTATAGCGGAATGACGTGGTCGCCGGGTTTGACGCTGGTGACGCCCTCGCCGACTTCGACCACGATGCCTGCGCCCTCATGGCCCAGGACGGCGGGAAAGACACCTTCGGGATCGTCGCCGGACAGCGTGAACGCATCGGTATGGCAGACGCCGGTACTTGTGATCTTGACGAGAACCTCGCCCTTGCGGGGCGGCTCTACATCTATCTGGACGATTTCCAATGGCTTTCCGGCCTCGAAAGCTACTGCTGCGCGTGATTTCATGGCTTGGTCCTTAAAGAAAGAGGAACAGAGCAAGCGGCGTGTGGCTGCTTGATTGACATAGCGGGAAGACCTGCGTGGACACGGTCGGTGCTTGATATTTTTGCATACTGCAGGGGAGTATACTTCAACTCCAATAAGTCCACAGCATTTTTGTTGCCAGCGCGTATAACAGGCAAGCAAAGATTCTGCGCAACGAGCGTACCGGAACCCGGTTGGAAAGCCGTGCGCCCATCGGGGCGGTCAGGATGCTGCCGGCGCCTATTCCCGCCAGCGCGGAAAGCGATATGAAGCCCAGTGCGTCTACAGGCAATGTGTCGATTCGCCAGCCGGAAATTGCATAGCCAATTGTTCCCACGACGGCTATTGGAATGCTTAACGTTGCCGCGGTGCCGATGGCCCTGTGGATCGATGCGCCGTGCCACAGCATGAAAGGCACTGTAAGAAACGCCCCCCCGCCGGACACCAGGCCGCTGAGTATGCCGATGGCCACGCCGGCCATGACGACAATGGAAGACCTGATGGATGTGGCTGTCGACTGGGGGCGTTTGTTCAACAATATCTGTGTGCCGCCCGCATAAACGATCACCGCGAATATCATGGCCAACTGCTTTTGTGGTATCCATCCTGAAGCGAGTGTCGCGGCCAAGCTTCCGATCACCATGCCGGGCGCGATCTTGCGGGCGAGGTCTAAATCGACGTTTCCCAATTTGTAGTGCTGCAGTCCGCTGGAGGAGGACGTCAGAACGATGGAGGCCATGGCGGTTCCCAGTGCAAGGTGGATCACATGGTCTGGAGCAATCTGTTGGGCGGTGAATACGATGGCCAATACGGGCACCAGGGTCATGCCGCCCCCGATGCCGAGCAGGCCCGCCAGAAACCCGACAGCCGTTCCTATTGCAAAGTATGTAAGAAACCAGGCCATGTCGTTCTTATGCCGGCAGTCATCGAGCAAGCTCCAGCCGCTCACATAGAGTGTTCAATGCATTTCGCAACATGGCCCGTTCGTCCGCATTCAGTTTTTCCAAAACTGACGCTTCGAAAGCCAGTATCTTGGGCACTATCTTGCTGTGCGTGTTTAATCCTTTATCAGTCAGCCGCAGGGGTTTGCGCCGGCGATCCCGCTCGTCCACCGCCCGCCGCAAGAAGCCTCGCCTGACCAGCTCGGTTACCGCGCGATGGATTGCTACCTCATCCAGCCGGCATGAGTTTGCAATCTCGATGGCCGTGTCGCATTTGCCCGATGCGACGCAGGCAACGACGCGCCATTCGGCGAGCGTCAGGTCGAAAGCCGAATAAATCTTGAGCAGTTCGTCTCCAAAGTAGCCGGACAACAAGACTAGCTGGAATGGAATGAACTGGTCGAGAAGTAAATCGGACGTTTGCTGTTCTACGGATGCCTTATTGGTAGTCACATGAATACTCCGGGTAAATACTGAATCAGTACTGTTGACACTTTCAAAACAAAGTATAAACTTACAAATGAAAGTGTCAAACAAATCTATATCGATAGACCTAATCACTGTTAGGAGGATGGCATGCATCACAAGGCGTTCAGTTCTCTGGCTGCAATTATGGCAGCGTTTCTATTGCTTACCGCTTTGGGCTCGTTTCAGTCCGCGCACGCCCAGGAAAAGCTGACCATCCGCATCGGAATTCAACCCAACATCCTGCCGGAAGCCATCCTCAGAGCGAATCAGACGCTAGAGCAAAAATACGGTGATGTCTATGAGATCAGGTGGGTAGATACAACCCATGCCGGGGCAGCCATCGAGGCAATGGTCGCAGGCTCGATCGATATAACGAACGCGGCGGCCCTGCCATTGATACTCGCTCATGCTCAGGGGCTGGATATATGGGGTGTCGCCGACTCGATAGGGGATGTCTCAGGAATTGTGGTTGGAAAGGATTCGGGCATAGACAGCGTTGCCGATCTGGCAGGAAAGACATTGGCGTATCCGGGTCGAGGTTCTTTGCAACAAGCATTGATTGAGGCCGCGTTGGAAGAGGGAGGTGTCGCGTCGTCGGAGGTACGGCTTGTCCGAGCCCGTTTTCCGGAGATGCCTCTTTTGCTTCAACGGGAGGCGGTAGACGGATTTTCGGGCACGGAACCGTTTATCTCGATGCTGCTGTCGCAAGGCGAGGGCAAGCTCTTGTACCGGCTCTCTGACAAGCTGCAGCAGAAAGAAAATACGATGATCATCGGGCAAATTGGGGTTCGGGGCGAATTTGCCCGCCAACATCCAGATGCTCTCAGGGCCGTGCTGGCTGAGTTTCAGGAGGCTTCGCGTTTTGTAAGAAGCAATCCGAAAGAAGCTGCGAAGGTATTCGCCGCCGTCTTTCCAACGGTGGTGGACGAAAAAAGCTTCACTTACGCCTTGGAACACGGCCTTGTTTATTTTGAAGACGTTCAGCCAAACAAAGACCAGTGGATCAAGTTTCTTGAGTTTTCGAACAAAGCGGGTTTGACCGAGATCGCTGATCCAGACGCGTTTCTTGATAGTTACCTTCATCCCGAGTTTTTGTAGCTTCAACGCTTTCGGAAAGTACGGCCCCTCGAATGAGATGTCGTGTTTTCTCTTCAACCAAGTTCGACATATTTCCCACTAAAGGAGATGGTAATGCGTGCTGAAAGTCCGAAGTTCCCGATTGAAGAAGAGCCTCAAATTCCAACCATGGCAAAGCCCTTGATCATCGAGAGCGCATTTCCGGGGTGGCTGCCGCCCAAGGTGAATCCTCACATTCCGCTTGATCCACGGTTGATCTCTCAAGAAATCATAGATTCGGTGCGTGCTGGTGCCGGAGCCATACACGTGCATCCGCGCGACCCGGCCGATGGTGCATTGCTAATGGACCCGCTCAAGCTGAAGGAGGTTATAGACCCAGTCTTTGACGCATGCGGTGAGGTATTCACCTGGAACCATACTTGGGTGGGAAAACCCATGGAGCCCATTACGTATGTCGATCACACCGAGGAAATATTGCACTTGGGCAATGGAAACAAATACTGCATGGGCAGTGTCGTGCTTATTACGGGCAACCCTGGCGCTCGCGACCAGACGCTTTTTGGCGACGAGCAGGCTGTGAAGGAAGGCGTGCCATATTTGGAGGAAAGGGGCATAAAACCGATCTTCCAGATTTACGATACACACGGCATAGAGTGGCTGGCCCGGGAGATCATCGAAAAAGGCTATGCCAAGTGGGCGCCCTTTATGTGTTGCCTGCATATGGGCAAGCACCATGCCAGCTACATCGGCCAGGATCCGTGGTCTCATCTGCAACTCATTACGAGTATCGGCGCTTTGCGCGCGGCAATACCCGATGCCATCATCGGCTTGCGAGCCGGCGGAAGGAATTGGCTGCCCATAACCACGACGGCAATCGCGATGGGAGTGGACATGGTCGGCATCGGCCAGGAGGATTGTCTGTGGACGTATCCACATAAAGATGAAATCATCACGACTAATTCGGATGTGATCCGCAAGGTTGTTGCAATAGCCACCGAGCTTGGCCGCGATGTGGCCTCGCCAAGGCAGATCAAAACAATTCTGGGCTTTGATCACCATGAGCCGGCGCAAAAACACGATCGAGCATTGTCCTTGAATTCACATTGAGCATTACCGATCGGGGGGCAGGCATCCGTTCTGCGTTGGGTGCTTGCCCCCCAACGGTGGCCGTGCGAAGCCATTTGGAACGGTATTCAACAGAAATGCATGGCGAGGCATTGTTGATGAGGATGGTTATGAAACGAACGACCTGGTTTTGTATCACCGTCGCAGCGCTGTTCGCCCTATGGTGGGGCATAACGACTTTCGTGCACGGTGCTCATCATGTCTTGCCGCGGCCCGAGGCGGTTTGGGCTGAAGCCAAGGTCCTGGCCATGTCGGGCGATCTTTCCGCTCATATAGCGGCCAGCTTGAGACGCGCCGTGCAAGGGTTCATCCTTGCCCTGCTTACCGGAATACCTTTGGGGCTGCTTCTAGGCCTATCCAAGCCATTGTTCAGGCTGTTCCAGCCATTGATCGAAGTGCTGCGTCCGATTTCCCCCATAGCTTGGATACCGTTGAGTGTTCTGTGGTTCGGCATCGAAGAAGGAAGCAAGCTTTTCATTATCTGGTTGATCGCATTCTTTTTCATACTGCTCGCCACGATCTCGGGCGTCGCCAACGTCAACCGTCGTTGGATCGAAGCCGCGAAGACCTTGGGCGCGTCTCGATTCTTCATTCTTCGGAAAGTCGTGCTTTTCGGTGCGTTGCCGCAGATTCTGGTGGGGGCTCGTTTAGGGCTGGCCGTGTCCATCGGTGGCGTTCTATTGGCAGAAATGATCGCGGCGGAATCGGGGATCGGCTTCATGATGGAGCGCGCGCGCGTTGTGCTGCAGCCCGAACCCGTTGTCATCGGGATGATTCTGCTGGCATTGATCGGATACAGCGTAAATCGTTTGTTGGTGCTTTGGGAGAATCGCCTGCTGCGATATCGCTCCTCTATTGGTTCCCCTGAAAAGTGAGCGGTGCCATGAAAGAATCCATCGCCACTGACAGCAGTCAGTTCGAGGTGTCCGCAAGCAGCTCCTTGGGATGGGGCATGTATCTGGTCGGGTTCATTGCTCTTGTGATTCTTTGGGCCTTGGCCTCTTTGATCGTGGACAGCAAGGTCTTCATGCCAAGCCCCATCAGGGTCAGCGAGGCCCTGTATTCTCTTGCCGGAGAAGGTAGATTGCAAGCCGAGGTTTGGGCGAGTTTCACGCGGGTGTTGGCGGGTTTCGGGCTCGGTGCGGCTTGCGGCTTGGTCGCCGGCATTGTTATTGGATTGGCCAAGCGCGTCGAAGAGGCTCTTGAGCCGGCAATCGAGCTTTTTAGGGCAATTCCTCCATACGCAATGATTCCATTTGCCCTTCTGGCGTTTGGCATTGGCGATTTTGGGAAAATACTGGTTCTGGCCTACGCAAGTTTTTTTCCCGTACTGTTAAGCACAGTCGGAGGAGTGACCGGCGTTCCGCTGAGGCTGATGGAGGCCGCTCGTACCTTGGGCGCATCCAGGTCATTTGTGATCAGCCGCGTGGTGTTGCCGGCTGCCGCCAGCGATATGCTTGTAGGCCTGCGCATGGGATTCGGCGCCGCTTGGATTGCGCTGATCGCGGCTGAAATGGTTGCCGCTTCAGATGGACTAGGTGGTCTTATTATCGATGCCCGCGAAACGCTCAATACCCCGGTGGTGATGGCGGGGATGTTGATTATCGGTTTGATCGGGTATGCATGCAATTGCATATTTCTAGGGCTTGAACGCTGGGGAGGAAGAAAATGAAGCCGCTCAAAAAGGAAGCGTGGTCATCCGATGCGACAAGCGCCTGCGGCGCGGACCGGATGATTTCCCCCGTTGCGCCGCAAGCCGGCGGCACTCATACGAATAGCGACACTATCATTAGAGTCGAGTCCGTAGGAAAAGTATGGGCCAAGACAAAAAAATTGGGTCAGGAAGTGGTGGCGCTTACCCCCGTCTCTCTGCAAATCAAGGCTGGTGAGTTCATCGTATTGCTGGGGCCGAGCGGTTGCGGGAAAAGTACGCTGCTTCGAATGATCGCGGGCCTGGATCAGCCGACTTCCGGCGGCATTTTTGTATCGAACCGGGAGGTTGCGGGGCCTAGTTGTGAACGAGGCATGATGTTTCAGGACTATGCCTTGTTTCCTTGGCGTTCCGTCTTCAAGAATATTACGTTCGGGCTCGAGGCGTGCCATGTCGATCGTGCAGAGCAAAACCGCATTGCGGCCGAGTTGATCGATTTGGTCGGCCTTACCGGTTTTGAAGAGTCGTATCCCGGACAGTTGTCGGGAGGGATGCAGCAACGTGTTTCATTGGCGCGTGCGTTGGCGAACGACCCGGAGGTTCTCTTGATGGACGAACCCTTTAGCGCGGTCGATGCCCAAACTCGGGAAACGCTGCAGGATGAGTTGCTGCGTATTTGGCGGCTCAAGGGCAAAACCATTGTTTTTGTCACCCACGATATCTCCGAGGCGGTTTATCTGGCCGACCGTGTCATCACCATGTCCGCTCGGCCGGGCAGGATCCGTAGCGATATGGTGATGGGTTTGCCGCGACCCCGAGATCGGGAAAGCAACGATTTCTTGGGCATGGCTCGCAGACTGAGGCAAGAACTGAAGCCAGACAGCGATATCTCCGCGCGGGAATAGTACTTGCTTTCGTTCGTCGAGCCCGAGCCGAGCCCTGTTGGCTCCCCGGGCGTCGATAAAGGAAGCGAGCTCGTGGACAAGCGAACATTGGCTATTGCTTGTAGTTTCTGCATCGCCTTTGCCGCCGAGGCCTACGCGCACGCAGCGCGAGGCGTCCGATCCGCCGACACCGGCCGTCCCGCACTTCGAGTCTGAATCTACCCGCACTTATCTTATGGCCAAAGAACGATTGACCCTGAATGTAAATGGAACCGACCGTGAGCTTGAAGTCAGGCCCGACGCCCCGCTGCTTTACATCCTGCGGAACGACCTTGAATTGAACAGTCCTAAATACGGTTGCGGCCTGGGCGAGTGCGGGGCATGCGCGGTGCTTGTCGATGGCGTGGCCGCGCGCTCCTGTCTTATACCGGTTGCCGGGATGCAGGGGCGCAAGATAACGACCCTTGAAGGGCTGGGAAGCTTCGACGAGCCTGATCCGATCCAGCAGTCCTTTATCGATCACCAGGCCGCCCAGTGCGGCTACTGCATCAGTGGAATGGTGATTGCCGCAAGGGCGTTGCTGGATCGCAACCCTTCGCCAAGCGAGGCCGAGATCAGGCGCGAGCTGGAATTCAACTTGTGCCGCTGCGGCACCCACGTGGAAATCCTGGCGGCGGTTCGCCAGGCCGCGCAAAGCCGCCAGCGGGTTGCTAGCGGGCAATCATCCACCGAAAACGCAACGGGACAATAGACGCTTATGACGGTCGCCATGCAGCCCGCTTCAGTTTCCCGCCGAGCCTTTCTCAAGGGCTCGGGTTGTCTGCTGATTTCATTTTCAATGCCTTTGGTTGTACGGCGCGCGCGGGCGGCCGGCCCGGCGATGGATGCCGGGTCGCAACTGGTTTCCAAGGATAAGGTGGATTCCTTCATCGCAATCACTGCCGAGGGTAATGTCGTTGCTTGCAATGGCCACGTCGACCTGGGCACGGGCATACGGACCGCGTTCAGCCAGATTGTGGCCGATGAGCTTTATGTGCCGATGGAGCGTGTTTCGATGGTGTTGGGAGACACTGATCGCACGCCTAACCAGGGGCCCACCATCGCCAGTGCCTCGGTGCAGTCGTCGGCGGTGCCCATGCGCCGGGCGGCCGCTCAAGCAAGGGAATTTCTACTTGGGCAGGCCTCGCGCAGGCTGGGGGTGCCTGTTGATCAGCTTACCGTGCGCAACGGTGTGGTCTCGCCGGCGGGAGCGGCACAGGGTTTATCCTACGGCGAAATGGTCAAGGGTGAAACCTTTGCGATGGAACTGTCCGAAGACGTTCCATTGAAAGACCCGGAAGATTACGACTACGTAGGAAAACCGGTGCCCCGGGTGGACATTCCGGCCAAGCTTACCGGCGGCCTGATCTACGTGCACGACATGCGTGTGCCGGGCATGCTTCACGCCCGTGTCGTTCGGCCTCCTTACCGGGGCAGGGATGGCGGCGACATGGTCGGCAACAGCCTGGAGGCCGTCGACAAAGAATCCGTGGCGCACATCGATACGCTGGTGGACGTGGTCGCGATCAAAGATTTCCTCGCCGTGGTCGCAGAGCGCGAAGAGGACGCCATCGACGCCGCACGCGCGCTCAAGGTTGCCTGGACTGCCCCGCCTCCGCTGCAAGACCTGTCCGATTTGGCCGAAGCGCTAAGAGCGAATCCTGACAAGGTGCGCCCGCTCGAGAAGAAAGGCGACGTGGACTTGGCCCTGGAAGGGGCGTCGCGCACCCTGCGCGCCACCTATGTCTGGCCTTATCAGATGCACGGCTCCATCGGGCCGTCCTGTGGCCTGGCGGACTGGAAGGATGGTTTGCTCACCGTCTGGAGCGGCTCGCAGAACCCGCACAATCTTCATTCCGACATCGCTGAACTGCTGGACCTGGCCGAAGAAAAAATACGGGTGGTACGGATGGAGGCCTCGGGCTGCTATGGACGCAATTGCGCGGACGACGCGGCGGCCGAAGCGGCATTGCTGGCGCATCATCTAGGCCGACCCGTCCGCGTGCAACTGATGCGAGAGGAAGAACATGCCTGGGAACCCAAGGGAACGGCCCAGCTTATGGAAGTTGTGGGCGGCATCACTGGCGAAAACACTTTGGCTTATCGGTTTACGACCCGCTATCCGTCCAATGGCTCTCCCACGCTTCCACTGCTCATGGTCGGCAAACAGTCGAACGCTCCCACTGTGTTTGAGATGGGCGACCGTACGGCGATACCCCAATACCGCTGCTCGGATACCGACATTGAAGCATTGGACATGGCGCCGATCGTGCGGGCTTCCTGGATACGGGGGGTGGCGGCCCTGCCCAACGTCTTTGCGCACGAGTCCTTCATCGACGAGCTCGCGGCAGCGGAAAAGGCCGATCCGGTGGAGTTTCGCCTGCGTTTCATGGAGGATGAGCGGCCTATCGCCCTGGTCAAGGCGGTGGCAGAGCGCGCGCAGTGGGCTCCCCGTCCGGCGCATCAGGGCAAGGATGGAGTGCAGAATGGCTTGCTGCACGGCCGTGGTTTTTCTCAGCACCAGTATGTGCATGGGGCTTTCCCGGGGGTGGGAGCATCATGGTGCGCCTGGGCCGTGGAAGTGGAAGTCAACCCGGCCACCGGCTATATCCGGGTCCGGAAAGCCGTCGTGGGGCAGGACTGCGGCCTGATGATCAATCCGGCCGGCGTGGTGCACCAGCTTCACGGGAATGTCATTCAAGCAATCAGCCGAACCTTGAAGGAGCAAGTGTCCTTTGACGAACGGGGCGTGATCGAGCTGGAGTGGGGAGCGTATCCCATTTTGTCGTTTCCGGAAGTGCCGGATATAGACGTCGTACTGATGCCCGACAATGGCAACCCGCCATTGGGCGCGGGCGAGTCGGCCTCTGTTCCCGGGGCGGCCGCGATCGCAAACGCGATCTTTGACGCCACAGGTGTGCGGCTGCGGCAAGCGCCGTTTACTCCCGAGCGGATGAGAGCGGCGCTATCCGCTCAAGGGGAGGATAAGGCATGAGAACGCGACGCGTCCGTTTCCTGGGCTGGTTCTTGATCTTGGCGTTGGTCGTGGCGGTTGCGCTGTTTGCCTTTGTGTGGAAGCCGGCCATCGCCCCTGTGCAGCGCCAGGACACCTTCCCGGAAGAACAGTTGCAAAGGGGCAGGAATGTTGCGGCGGCCGGCTTGTGCGTGGTGTGCCACACGACCGCGAACGGCGAGCGCAATGCGGGTGGGCTTCCCATGGACACGCCGTTTGGCACGATCTATACCACCAACATCACCCCCGATCCGGAAACAGGCATCGGGACATGGTCGTTCGAAGCCTTTGATCGTGCCATGCGGCGCGGCATTGCGCGCGATGGCAGCCATCTTTATCCGGCGTTTCCTTATACCCACTACACCCATACCAGTCCGGAAGATATGGAAGCGCTGTACGCGTACCTGATGTCCGAGCCTGCAGTGCGTGCCGAGCCGCCCAAGACCGAGTTGCCTTTTCCGCTGAACATCCGCTCGTTGATGGCGGGTTGGAATCTCTTGTTTCTGGATCGCGACCCCATCCAGCCTGTCGCGGAGGAGACAGAGGAATGGAATCGAGGGAACTACCTGGCGCGTTCGCTGGGGCATTGTGCGGCGTGCCACTCGCCACGCAACGCGTTGGGCGCCGAGAAAGAGGGCGAGCATTATCTGGCTGGAGGCGAGGCGGAAGGCTGGATCGCTCCGGCCCTGAACCACGATTCGCCGGCTCCCGTTGCGTGGACGGAAGACGCCCTGTTCAACTACCTGCGGCATGGCTTTGACAAAGAGCATGGGGCGGCGGCGGGGTCCATGGCTCCGGTGGTACGGGAAGGCACGGCCCGCATACCCGAAGCCGACACTCGGGCCCTGGCTGTGTACTTCGCCTCGCTGAGCGGGGACGGGGACAGCCGCGCGGGCTCCGCTGAGGAAATAAGGACGCAGGCCGCCGCCACGCTTTCGCCACCGCTTACCGAGGGGGCCAGACTGTTTGGTTCTGCGTGCCTGGTCTGCCACCATGCGGGCGATGGACCGATAAGCTTTGGGGTTCAGCCAGAGTTGTGGTTCAGTACATCGCTATATCTGGACGAGCCCGACAACGTCGTTCGCTACGTGCTGGACGGCGTACAGTCTCCCGCCGCCGACGACCTGGGTTATATGCCGCCTTTCCGGCATAGTCTCAACGACCGGCAAATTGCCGCGCTGGTCAATTACATGCGCACGAGCTTCGCCCAGAAGCCCGAATGGGAGGGCTTGGCCGATACCGTGGGGCGCATCAGGTCTGCGCCTGTGCGATGAACCCGTTGCATCGGGCGCTTGTGGAAAGCCTGTTCCCGATGCCCCCTTTCTACATGGGCGTTGGCGAGACGTTATGTGCGGTGTTTTCATACCGGTCTGTCCTACCCCCGATCATGCAGGTCCTTCAACGCCACCGCCAGTGTTAGCAGCACCACCAGCACAACCACGCCCAAGCCCACCATCATGGCCACCGCCCAAGACGAGGTGGCATCATGCGCCGCGAAGGCGGCTGCGGTGATCACGGCAATGCCTATCGAGCTGCCAATGCGCTGGCCGGTTTGCAGAATGGCGCCCGAGCTGCCGGCATAAGACAGAGGAACGTCGGCTAGGGTAAGCGCCTGGTTTGGGCTGATGACGTAGCCCTGTGCCAGACCGATGAAGGAGAGTGTCAGCACCAGCCACCAGATGCTGGCGATGCCTTTTTCTTGCAAGAAGGCGACCAGAATGCTCAAGCTCAGGCCGAGCAAGGCGAGCAAGATGCCGGCGATGACGATGCGTCGTCCAAAGCGCATGACGCGTTTGCCCGCCCAGTCGGCGGCATAGGCGGAAAGCAGCGCCGCCGGAACGCCAAGCAGGCCGGCTTCGAATGCGGTTTTGCCCACGCCCAATTGTGCGTACATCGCCACCAAGACCCAGACGCTCGTCATGCCCAGAAAGTACAGGGTCATGAGAGTCGTGCCGTTGGTGAAGCTCGAGATGTGGAAGATGTCCAGATCGACCATGGGACTGCCGCCCATGCGGGCGTAGCGGCGTTCCCACTTTACCCAGATGTAGACCAGCGCCAGGCCCGTGGGCAGGAACAGCCAGGTAGCCGGCGAGCTGCGCGCCTCCATGAACGGGAAAAGAACGCCCAGTACCGCCAGGCCCAGCAGGGTTGCGCCGACCGGGTCCAGTGCGCGCAGTAGGCTCTGTTGTTGTACAGGAAGATCGGGGTTCTTCGTATAGGAGAGCAGGGGACGTGGAAACCACATGACGCCCAGGACAATGGTTGCTATTCCGATGGGAACGTTGATAAGGAAGGTAAGCCTCCATCCCAGGTCGGGGCCCCCCATTTGAATGAGCAGGCCCCCAAGTACCGGCCCGATGGCCACCGAAAAGCCTACGACCGTACCCAGGTAACCGAAGGCCCGACCACGCTCGGCGCCCCGGAAGTACTGCTGGATCATGCCGATTCCTTGCGGACTAAGCAGGCCTGAGCCGACCCCCTGAACGAAGCGGGCGACATTCAGCCAGCCAGGGTCGGAAGCCAGCCCTGCCGCGACCGACGACAGCGTGAAAATCAACGTGCCGATCAGAAAGAGGCCGCCGCGGCCAACGATGTCACCGGCGCGGCCGGCGCTGACCAGAATAACGCCGAACATGAGGGCGTAACCCGACAACACCCACTGCAGGTCTGCTTGCGTGGCGTTCAGCCCATGCTGTATGGCAGGGATGGCTACGTTGACAATGCTGACGCCCACAAGCGACATGAAAAGCGACGCCAGAATAACGACTAGAACCCGCCAACGCGCCGGATCCGGCGTGAAGCTGGGCTTGCGTTTTCTACGGGCGGGTGTCGGTGCGGCAGCTTGGTTCATCAATGGCTTTCCTGGAGCTGGAGCATGACTGAGTTTTTATCGTCTAGCATTTGTTGATTCTTTTGGACGTACATCATATAGCTTCATACAAGGGCTTTCTACAAGCGGGTCCGGGAGCGCCGGCCGTTTTGTCGGCACTCTGATTGCTGGTAAATCGACTCTTGTCGCGCGCGCTGGGGGTATGCTCGGTGATGGTGCGGCCACGTGACCAGCATTATGGGCCATCTGGTCCAGAACTTCGCCCCCGGCGCGCAAAACGTCCCTGCAAGCGCTACTTACGAGGTAATCAATGAGCCAATTCAAGATCGCTGTCGTTGTCGGCAGTCTGCGTAAAGAATCGTTCAATTCCCGCCTGGCTGAGGGGCTGATGCGGCTGGCTCCGTCCAACCTGACGTTCACTAAACTCCGAATCGACGATCTTCCGCCATACGACCAGGACGACGACGCCAATCAGGCCGAATCCGTAAAGAGGCTGAAAAGCGAAGTCGCAGCCTCAGATGCCGTCCTGTTTGTTACGCCGGAGTACAATCGTTCGGTGCCGGGCGTGCTGAAAAATGCCATCGACCACGCTTCCCGGCCTTATGGCCAAAGCGCCTGGGCCGGAAAGCCGGCCGGCGTCATTGGGGCTTCCATCGGAAGCATAGGCACGGCAATGTCCCAGCAACACCTGCGCAATATCCTGGCATATCTGGATATGCCGACTCTTGCGCAACCTGAGGCATTCATCCATGTAACGGACGGTCTTTTCGAAGCTAACGGTGACATAGGCGCTGCCAGTCGGGAGTTCCTTCAAAACTGGATAAATGCTTTTGCCGATTTCGTCGCGCTTCGTGTAAAGCGCTAGCTCGTCGCTCTTTACGTGCCATTCCGGTATTATCTTGCAGAAAGACCCTGCACATTGGCAACCAGCGTGATGGGTGCGCTCGGGGGCAACAAGGCACGAGAGGATTGAGCTATGGCGAGCATCCAGCAGCCGAACGCAATGCAGCATATTGCGCAATTAAAACATTGCAAAACTTTGCCAACGTTACCAACTGTAGCAATTCGTCTCATCGACCTGGCCGAGCGAGCTACCTCCACGCTTGACGATTTTGCCGAACTGGTCACTTATGATCCGGCCTTGGTCGGAAAGCTATTGCGTACGGCGAACTCGCCTTTTTACGGCCAGTGGCGCAAAGTAACGGGCCTATCCGATGCTATTGGGTTAATGGGCCTTAATGCCACTATTTCGTTATCGCTAAGCTTTTCCCTGCGTGGTCTGTCTGATGGTGATGGGGCGCTGGGCGAGACGGCCTACTGGACGCGTTCACTTCTTACCGCCTTGGCGGCACGAACAATCGCCGTCGAATTGAAAGAGGCGCAGCCCGAAGATTTTCTTTTATCGGGGTTGCTGCAGGATATCGGCGTGCTTGCCATGTCAGCCATGTTTGGCAGCGCCTATGTCAATATCTATAAAGACAGCGCTGACCATTCCAGCCTGCTCAAGCAGGAAAAGGCGGTTTACGGTTTAAACCATGCCGACATAGGGGCCCAGTTGCTCAAGCAATGGCGGCTGCCTGAGCGCATCTACGAAAGTGTGCGCCGCAGCCATGAGGTCAGGCCGGCCATGTCTCCGGGGGCCGCCGACATCGGGCACCTTTCGGCTTGCGTGGCGGCGGCTGCCAGCATCGCAGACGCTTGGGTGCAAGGCGCGTCAACCGAAGCGTTCAGCAACGCATATCGATCAGTGAAGTGGTACCTGGCCATCAGCCCTGAGCGCTATCAGAAAATCATTACCGCCATGAGCGACCAAATGCCCGAAATGGAGGCGCTGTTCGAGTTCGATCTCATTGATCCCGCCCACTTGGAAAGCATCCAGGAAAGCGCCCGAGAGCTGCTGATCATGCGCAACTTGCGCCTGTCCGAAGAGTCCGTCCAGGCGAGTACGCAGATTCAGACGCTCGAGCGGCGTATCGCCATGCTCGAGTCGCATGCCCAGCGCGACCCGCTAACCGGCCTTTACAATCGAGTCTATCTCGAGCGCCAGCTCAGGCTCGAATTTGACCGCGCGATGCGAGAGCAACTGCCCTTGTGCGTGGCCTACATTGATGTCGACCGCTTCAAGACGTTCAACGACACCTATGGCCACGCCGTCGGCGATCAGGTGCTTATCAACATTTCCCACCGGATGCTGTCCGTGGTTCGGCTCGGAGATACCTTGGCCCGCTATGGCGGCGAAGAGTTCGTGGCGTTGTTTTCCGACACCCGTCTTGAAGAGGCCCAAGAGGCGCTCCAACGCATGTTGGCCGTGGTACGCGGAACCCCCTGCCTTACTTATGACGGCAAGGACACGCACGTAACGTTTTCGGCCGGCGTCGCCATGCTCGCGCCCGAAAACCCGATCTTTCACGATCCGCTCGAGTTGCTCGAGGCTTCCGATCGGGCGCTTTACCAGACCAAATCAAGCGGGCGGGGGCGAATCACGGTGTATGAGCCGGGCCGGAATTAACGTATACGAGCCGTTTCGCCCCGCAATGAAGAGACCATGACGCAGCATCCCAAGTCGTCCAAGACGAGCACTTCCGCCCATCGTATTCCCAGATCCGTTTATGTGCTCACAGGCTGCGTAGGAGTAATCGGAGCCAATTCCTTGGGTCTGGGCCCCATAGCGCCCGAGGTGGCGCGCACTTTCGGCGTCGATGTGGCCACGACCATGCTGGCCACGGCCGCTTTCGGTTGCGGCGCTGCACTCAGCTCCGTGTTCCTGGCCCCCCGGATAGACCGGCTTGGCGCCTATCGCATGTTGCGTCTGTCCATGCTGGTGCTGCCGCTCGCTTTGCTTGCCAGTGCATTGTCGTTGTGGGTGGCCATGTTGATCGTGGCTCAGTTCGTGGCGGGCCTGGCATCGGGCGTGGCGTTTCCGGCCATATACGCGGGTGCGGCAGGGCTGGCGCCGCGTGGACGCGAAAGCAAGACTATCGGGCTTGTCATGTCGGGGTGGATGTTCAGCATGGTGGCAGGCGTGTCGCTTTCGGCCATTGTTGCCGACCTTACGCACTGGCGCTTTGTATACGGCCTTGTCGCATTGCTGGCTGGGGCGATGCTGCTATTGCTATCGCGGCTGAATCTGCGCGACACGGTTTCGACGGGCGAGACGCCCTCACCGCTTTCAGCGCTGTCCTTGCCTGGCATCAAGCTGCTTCTGTTTGCCAACGGTGCGCTCATGACGGCGTTCTACGGCCTGTATGCCTACCTGGGCGATTATTTTCATAGCAGCCTGGGTCTGCCTATCCGGGCGAACGGGCTCATTACACTGGCATATAGCGTCGGTTTCGGCGGCGGAATTCTGGCGGGCGGCTTGGTGAATCGCGCCGGCGTGGACAGGGTGCTGCCGGCTGCCCTGTTCTTCGTGACAGTGGTCTATCTGCTGTTCGGGCTGCTGGGCGATGGCATGGTCGCGATATTGTGCCTGCTGGTTGCGCTGGGCTTTGGCAATTTTTATAGCGTCAATTTGCTTATCGTCAGGCTGACCGCCGTCGATCCCGCCAAACGCGGCACCATTATGGGCTTGCAGACCACGGTTACCAACCTTGCCGTGTTCGCGGGAGCCAGCGGCTTCGGACTGATCTATTCCGCCGGCGGTTTCGTTGCCATGGCATACACCGGCATGGTCTTGGCGTTTGCTGCCGCAATAGCCGGCAAGATGCGCAGCTAAGGCCTGCTTAAGGACTATCGACAGCCCGGGGCACGCTATTTTTCCGGCATCGCTGATGAGTGATGGCTGGTAATCAGCCACTGCCCGTCAGTCCATTCGTATGTGTAGGTATAGCGGGCTGCCACCTTGTTGCCTGTAGCGCCGAAAGTAAAAGTATAAAGGCCGGCATCTACCGCCGAGTTGCAGCCGATGGTTATCATTCTTGCGTTTATTGTTCCGCTAGGCCTGTCGGCCAGGAAGTGTTGGAAATAATCTTCTTGTTCCGCCGCTGTTTGCCTGGCTCGATTCGACATGGTCGGAAGCAGGATGGAGCGCTTGGCGTAGTTGGAAACGACTTTCTTCGGATCGCCGGTTTGCAGGGAAGCGTTCCAGCGATCAAAGAGGGCGGCGATATCTTGTTGGCTGGCCTGTTGGCAGCTTTGCGCGCCTGCCACCTGGGTATCGGAGGGAGCTGTGGCGCATCCCGCAAGCCCCAGGCTTAACACCGCGGCCAGGACGAGTGTGTGCTTCATGATGATTCCTTTTATCAAAGACGAATTCAGATTCGACCTAGGAAGAAGCGTCTCTGCTGGGGCGCGGCCACGGATGCATAGGCCGACGGGTTCAAAATTTACCAGTATTTACTAAATATTTCTACTGGTGAGCTCTATGGGACCACATTGCTGGCGGGCATGCCTCCTTCGTTCTCCATGCGCGAGATCTGTTTGGAGTCTGATCGGGTGAACTTCAGGCGCACGCCGGCGCCGCCTGAGCGGGATGCAAGCCTGCCGACCGTGATTTCAACAAGGATGCGGGCAGCGCCGCATTGTGGTCCGGTGATCATTTGTGCTCCTGTTGTAGGCGATGTCCTGGATGGCGGGAGATAAGCAATTCGACCGCATTATTGTGACATAGACGGAAGAGCTGATGCCTATAAATAAAAGGCAAGGCATGAAGCTTGCTGTGGGCGTCCGGGCATCACTTGGCTGCGCGGCATGTCCGCCGGGTTTCAGTGTTGCTGTCGTACTTCTACGGAGTCCGTCATGGAAGAAAAATTTCGTTTTTTGTCTGAGCGCATTGCTCATGGGGCCGGAACATCGTGGTCATTCGTCATCGCGATCGGGCTGGTCCTTACCTGGGCCGTGTCCGGGCCGATATTCGGATTCTCGGATACCTGGCAACTGATCATCAACACCGGCACCACCATAATCACTTTTTTGATGGTGTTTCTTATTCAGAATACCCAGAATCGCGATGCCATCGCCGTGCATCTCAAGCTGGACGAACTGCTTCGGGTGGTCAAAGGAGCCCGTACCGGCATGATCAACCTCGATCAGTTAAGCAATGCAGAGATCGAACAATTGCGGCGCGACCTGGAGAAAATCGGTCGCGAGGGGGGCTGCGACCTTGCGTCGATCGAAGCCCAGATAAGCACCCATACCAAACGTAGGCAGAGCGGCTCGGGACAGTCATCGGAAGAAACACACTCCAAGGGTTCAATCGAGGTGGAGATTCAGAAAGAGGAGCGTCCCAGACCCGGCTCCAACTCATCGACTTAAGTGCCGAACTCGTCCCGAACTTGGACGCTGTCTGTGCTGAGCGCGGCTTCACGAGGCGGCGGTCACGTCACGAAGCCGCCATCCTCCATACGCTAGAATGATGGGTTCCATCTTAGGTTTACCCATGACTTTTGTAGTGACTGAAGCGTGCATCCAGTGCAAATACACCGACTGCGTCAGTGTTTGCCCCATGGATTGCTTCTTCGAAGGCCCCAATTTCCTTGCCATCCACCCCGACGAATGCATTGATTGCTCCATCTGCGTGGCAGAGTGTCCGGTGGGCGCCATCGTCAGCGACCATGAAATTCCTGACGATCAGCGGCACTTCATGGAAATCAATCGCCGGCTTTCCGGCGACCCTCGTTATCGTCGCATTTCGTCAGCTAAAGATCCGATGCCCGATCATGAAAAGTGGGCGCAAATAAAAGATAAGCTTGGCATGCTCGAGGCGGGCGAGGCGGTCGCGCAGTAATCAAGCCGCGGGTGGGCGCTGTGCTACAGTGCTTGCAGTTTACCGTCCCTGATGCGGTAAGTTGAAGGGTTTAGTCATGCCTCAAACTGGTAACACGGCGTCTTGGTCCGAGCTTCTTAGCGGCCGCAATGGCCTGCGTTCTCTCGCCCTGGCGGGCGGCATTGCCTTGCATGCCGTCAACGTCTACATGGTGGCCACTATTCTACCGTCGGTGGTGCGCGACATCGGTGGCTTGCCCTTTTACGCTTGGAACATGACGCTGTTCGTGCTGGCGTCCATTCTTGGCTCCGCCCTATCGCCCACCGCTCTCGACAAGCTGGGTCCGCGGCACGCGTTTCTGGCGGCCATTGCCGTGTTCTCGGCGGGCACCGCCGCCTGCGCCCTGGCCCCTTCAATGGGCTGGATGTTGGCGGGCCGAACCCTGCAGGGTTTAGGCGGCGGCATGTTGCTGGGCCTTAGTTATTCCTCTACCCGCATCGTGTTTGAAGAGCGCCTGTGGCCCAAGGCCATGGCGCTGCTGTCGAGCATGTGGGGCGTGGCTACCCTTGCAGGGCCGGCGATAGGCGGTATTTTTGCCGAGGCCGGCCTTTGGCGCTGGGCTTTTGGCGCGGTGCTGCCGGTGGCGTTGTTTCTTGCCATCCTCGTGCAGACTCAGATCAGGGCCAAGGCTCCGGACGCCAAGCCGGCGGGACGCATTCCCATGGCCCAGATCGCGCTGCTGATCGTATCTGTATTGGTTGTTTCCGTGGCAAGTCTCTCGGCGAACTTGGGCTGGAATGTGCTTGGTATTGTGGTGGCCTTGCTTGTGGGAATCGGAGTACCGCGCCTTGATGCGGCCGGCGCGACACGGCTGCTGCCAGATGGCGCGTATGACCTCAACCGGCTGGGCGGCGTCTATGCTTGCGTGGCCCTTATCGGCATAGCCATCACGGTAGAAATGTTTGTGCCTTATTTCTTGCAGGTCTTGCATGGGCACACGCCGTTGATGGCAGGCTATTTAAGCGCGCTCATGTCTGCCGGCTGGACCCTGGGCGCGGTAATGAGCACCAGCCGTTCGGCCAACACCGCCGACATTTACACACGCCTGGGCCCGATCGTAACCGCAGTGTCGCTGGCCGGCTTGGGGCTGATGCTGCCCTGGGAAGTGCTATGGGACGAAACCTTGCGCTGGCTGCTGACCGTGCCGTTGTTGGGCGTGGGCTTGGGCATTGGCATGTGCTGGCCGCACTTGCTGACATATGTGTTCAAGGTGGCGCCCGCAGGTCAAGAAAACATGGCTTCGTCGGCCATTATCACGGTGCAGTTGTATGCGATGGCTTTAGGCGCCGCCGTGGCCGGGGCGATCATCAACGCAGCGGGGTTTACAGACCCCGGCGGGCTGCAAGGTACGGCCCAGGCGGCCTTGGCCCTCTTGCTTGCCGTGGCTCTGGCTCCGGCATTTACGGCCGTGTTGATAATTAGAGTGGTACGTGGGCGCCGGCAACTTAGAGCCTAGTTGCCGCGTAGCAGTCGATTCAAGCCGCGATCCTCAAGCGCCCGTATGTTGGAAGGCAAAGAATCAACTGGTCTTGGGCAGCCGGAAGCGCTCGGGGTCAGGGCCATGACGGGCGTCTGTATCGTGCAGCGGGGCGATTGCCGCCATGTCTTCGGCGTCGAGCGTAAAGTCGAAAATATTGAAGTTCTCTCGAATGCGCGCGGGCGTGACGGATTTTGGAATGACGGCATTGCCCAGTTGAGTGTGCCAGCGCAGCACCACTTGGGCCAGCGAACGCCCATGCTTGGCGGCAATAGCCTTCAGCGTGGGGTTCTCCCAAAGCAGGCCGTGCCCAAGAGGGCTCCATGATTGGGTCACGATATCGTGTTCGGCATGATATTCACGCAGCTCGGGCTGTTGAAAACGAGGGTTGAGCTCAATCTGGTTGACCACCGGCAATACGCCGGTTTCATCGAGCAGGCGCTGCAGATGCCCGATATTGAAGTTCGACACCCCCAGCGACTTGATACGGCCTTCGTCGCGCAAGCGGATCAGTGCTTCCCACGATTTGACGTACAGGCCGATTTTGGGGGCGGGCCAATGGATCAAATACATGTCCAGATACTCAAGCCCAAGTTTTTCCATGCTTTCGTCGAAAGCGGCCAGGGTTTCGTCGTAGCCGTGCCGGTCGTTCCATAGCTTGGTGGTGACGAAAAGCTCGCGGCGGTCGATGGCGCTGCGGCGGATGCCTTCGCCAACCCCTGACTCGTTGCCGTAGATGGCGGCCGTGTCGACCAGCCGATAGCCGGTATCTATGGCGGTCTTCACGGTGTCGGCCGCGATGTCGTCCTCTACCTGCCAGACACCGAAACCTAATCGCGGTATCGCATTTCCATCGTGCAATTTGATGGTGTTTAGAATATTGGTCATATTGCTCTCCGTGATGCGTGAACGGGTTATGCTGGACCTTGCGCTCAATGGTCGGCGCAGGTTCGATGGAACCGATTATACGTATGTTAAAAAGCACGCCGTACGGGTGCCGGCTTTCAGAGCCAGGCTGCGGCTTGCCGTTAATTTCAAGGAGCAGGATGTGAGCATCCACACCGAAGTCAAGCGCATTAGCGTGCCGCAACTCATGGCCTACAAGGGCGAGCAAAAAATTGCTTCGCTTACCGCCTACAGCGCGCCTTTTGCCCGCTTGCTCGACGAGCATCTCGACATGATCCTCATCGGCGACTCTACCGCCATGGTGGGTTACGACATGCCCAGCACGTTGGCCATTACTCTTGAGCAGATGGCGGCGCACGCGGCAGCCGTGGTGCGTTCGACACAGCGGGCATGCATTATTGTGGACATGCCCTTCGGCACTTATCAAGAGTCTCCGCAGCAAGCATTTCAAAGCGCGGCTCGAATGCTGGCGTTGTCGGGGGTGGACGGCGTCAAGATGGAAGGCGGTGCCGCGCTGGCCCCCACCACCCAATTCCTGGTCGAGCGAGGTATTCCGGTGCTGGCGCACGTGGGCCTCATGCCTCAATACGTTAACACCATGGGCGGGTTCAAGGCGCAAGGCCTCACAGACGAATCTGCCGAGCGCATCTACGACGATGCCGTGGCCCATGAAAAAGCCGGGGCCTTCGGCTTGGTGCTGGAGGGCGTGGCCGAAGGGCTGGCTCGGCGCATTACCCAGGATGTTTCCATTCCAACCATAGGCATCGGCGCTTCGCCCGACTGCGATGGCCAAATCCTGGTCACCGAAGACATTCTGGGGCTGACCGGCGGCCGCATTCCCAAGTTCGCCAGACAGTTCGCCGATGTCGGCGCGCTCATCAGCCAGGCGGTGGGCCAGTATGCCGATGAAGTGCGTTCGGGCACTTTTCCTGCGCTCGAGAACTGCTTTGGCGTTAGAAAGAAGTAGTTGGAATAACGTTCGTGATACAGATATCGTCTTTTATCGTGGGTGCGCTGCTCGTTTTAGCCGGTCTTTTAACCGGCGCAGCGGCTTGTTTTCTGTATGTGCGCAAGGCCGCAGCGGCGCAGCGCTCGCGTCTTGCGGTGGCCGAAGCCGCTATTGCGCAACACCAACAAGACACCGAACGCATTCGCAATGAGCTTGGCCAGGCAGGACAGCGCCTGGAGTCGCTGGCGCAAGAAAAAAACGCACTTGACCGCGACCTTTCGCACTGGAAAGCTGAAGCGGCGGGCTTGCGTGAGCGGCTGGTCGAGTCGCGCGAGGCCCTTACATCCAAGGAAGAATCCCTGCAGGCTACGGCAGATCGGCTCGCCCGCGTCCAGAACGAGCTTGCCAGCCTCAATGCCACGCACGCCGAAAAGCTGGCCGGATACGGAGAGCTCAAGCAGTCGCTCGAGCAATCCCGGCAGCAGTTGAAGACCGAATTTCAGAATCTCGCCAACCAAATTCTTGAAGAAAAGGGCAAAACCTTCGCGCAGACCAGCCAGTCTTCTCTGGATGCTTTGCTAAAACCATTTCGTGAGCAGATTCAAGGCTTCCAGCAGCGTATCAACCAGGTGCACGATGAGTCGGTAAAGGGCAATGCCGCGCTTGGCACCGAGATAAAGCAGGTGCTGGAAGTCGGCATGAAAATGAGCGCCGAGGCCAATACTTTGGCGACCGCCCTGCGTGGCGAGAAAAAGACCGCCGGCAACTGGGGCGAGGTGCAGCTCGAACGCACGCTGCAACTGGCCGGACTGGTTCCCGGCGACCACTACGAAGCCCAAGTGCGCTTCAAGGATGAGGCCGGCAACGCGCGCCACCCCGATTTCGTCGTCAAGCTGCCTGACGACAAGCATATGGTCATCGACAGCAAAGTGTCTTTGGTGGATTATGACCGTGCCATCAACGCGGAGACCGAGGTAGAGCTGCAAGTGGCGCTTGAGGCCCATGTCAAGGCCGTGCGCAACCATATCGACGACCTTTCCCGTAAAGACTACAGCAACCTGATAGGCATGCGCAGCCCCAGCTTCGTACTGATGTTCATGCCGATCGAGCCGGCCTATATAGAAGCGCTCAAGCACAATCGTGACCTGTTCGATTACGGCTACCAGCGCAACGTGGTGATGGTTTCGCACACTACATTGATGCCCATCTTGCGCACGGTGGCTAATCTGTGGCGCATTGCCCGCAGCAACCAAGAGGCGCACGAGCTTAGTGCCCGTGCAGGCGAAATCTACAACCAGGTCGTGGTGGTGGCCGAGAACCTGAAGAAGCTGGGCGACACGCTGGGGACGGTCAGCAATCACTACAACCGCACGGTCACCTCGCTGGCCGGTCGCCAGGGTTTGTACGGCAAAGCCTCCCGATTCAGCGAGCTGTCGGCCAAAGCCAACAAGACCATGCCCAATATTGAGCCTGTGCATACCGATTTTCAAACAGAGAGACTTGAGCTGGTTGTTTCGGCGCCGCTAATTGAGCATGACGATGAGGCCGACAAACTTGCTAAGGAAGGCAAGCCGCAGCAGCGAGACACATCTACTTTGGATCCGGCCATCGAACATCCTGACCCAGACCTCGAGCCAGATCCCGACCCGGGTCTCGACGCGGAGTCGGCGCACAAGGACGCCACCCAACGTTCATGAAGTCCCTGCGCAATGCCCGCTTGATGCAGGCAGCGCCGCTTCCGGTGCGCGACGGCATTGCGCCCAGCCGGGTATATTTGCCCGCGGGGACTTGGTCCACAGTATTCGACTTTCTTCTTGAGCGCTTTCGCTTCGTGCCTGCCGAAGTATTGCGGCAAAGACTGGAAGATGGGGATATTGTGGATGACGCCGGCATCGCTCAGCGGGTAGAGTCGCCATACGTGGCCAATCAATGGCTTTGGTACTACCGAGTGGTGCCTGATGAACCGGTTGTGCCTTTCGAACTTGGGGTACTGCATCGCGATGAGCGGCTCATCGTCGTCGACAAACCCCATTTCCTGGCCAGCATTCCCGGCGGCCGCCATTTGCGGGAAACGGCACTGACGCGTTTGCGTGATCGCTTCAGTTTGCCTCAATTGACCCCTATACATCGTCTTGATCGGGATACGGCGGGTGTCATGTTGTTCTGCGTCGACCCAAGCAGCCGCGGGGCATACCAGCGACTGCTTCAAACACGCGAGGTTTTTAAGGAGTATGAGGCTGTGGCGCCTTGGCGAGCCGACTTGAGGCTGCCTTGCCGTTATCTGAGCCGCCTCGAGCCCGCGGAATCGCATTTCATGATGCAAGAGGTTCAGGGCGAGGCAAACAGCGAAACCTATATTGAGCTCTTGGAGACGGCTGGAAATTTGGCGCGCTATCGCCTGCTTCCCACGACGGGTCGCAAGCACCAGTTACGTGCTCACATGAGCGCCCTTGGTATTCCTATCTGCAACGACCCTTTTTATCCTGAGTGGCGGCCGGCCGATTCCGAGGATGATTACACCCGGCCTTTGCAATTGCTGGCGCGTGCGGTGGAGTTTGTCGATCCTTTCAGCGGGCAGCGGCGGCGCTTTGAATCGCGGCGACAGCTAGAGGCATTTTTTCCTTAGTTCGTGCCCTTTTGTGTTCTTTAGTCGGGGCGGGGCGGTCCAAGAACCTCTTCCAAATACCCAAACCCTATAAACACCTAACGATTAAGTAGTTCCCCAGAAACCTGTCTGGCTCCACACTATCCGATCTGCAATCAAGGATAGATGAAGCGTGACCACCGGAACCGAACCTCTCGACCAGGAAACTCGCCAGAAATGGCAAGCCCTGGTCGATACCCTCACCCAGATCAGCGCACGGCACCCTGACGCCGTCTTCGCATCGTCGCTGGCGGCCGAGGATATGGTGTTGAGCCATGCCATTTTCGGGGCAAAATTGCCCATCGAGATATTTACGCTGGACACCGGCCGCCTGCATCCTCAAACCCTGGCCATGGTCGACCGCATCGCCGAGCGGTACGGTGTTGCCCTACGCGTCGTGCGCCCCGATGCCCAGGCCGTGCAGGAGCACGTTGCCCAGCATGGTGAATTCGGCTTTTACGAAAGCATCGAGCTACGCAAGGCATGCTGCGGCATCCGCAAAGTCGAACCGCTGCGCCGCGCCTTGGCTGGGCATTCCGCCTGGCTGACCGGCCAGCATCGAGACCAGTCCGTTACGCGGTCAGAGCTGGCCGAAGCCGAATACGACCACACATTTGGCCTGCATAAATACAACCCACTCGCGTCGTGGACCGGCGCCCAGATATGGGCCGTCATTCGCGCTTACGGCATTCCGTACAACCCGCTGCACGACCAGGGCTATCCGTCAATCGGTTGCGACCCCTGTACGCGTGCGGTCCGGCCCGGAGAACATCCGCGCGCCGGCCGCTGGTGGTGGGAGCAGGCCTCGTCCAAAGAGTGCGGCCTGCATCAAGGCAACCTGGCATCTGTGAAGGAAACTGAAAATGGGTGATTTATCGCCAAGAACACATCTGGACTGGCTCGAATCGGAAGCCATCTACATATTGCGCGAGGTGGCGGCAGAGTGCGAGCGCCCCGTCCTGCTTTTTTCGGGCGGCAAGGATTCCGTCGTGCTGCTGCGACTGGCAGAAAAGGCCTTCCGGCCCGGAGGATTCCCGTTTCCCTTGATGCACATTGATACGGGGCATAACTTCGATGAAGTCATCCGCTTTCGCGACCAGCGTGCCGCCGAACTGGGGGAGAACCTCATCGTGCGCTCTGTGGAAGATTCCGTTGCCCGCGGTACCGTTGTGCTGCGCAAGCAGACTGATTCGCGCAACGCCGCCCAGGCTGTCACGCTGCTTGAAGCCATCGAGGAATTCGGGTTTGACGCATGCATAGGCGGCGCCCGCCGCGACGAAGAGAAGGCGCGGGCCAAAGAACGGGTTTTTTCGTTCAGGAACGAGTTTGGGCAGTGGGACCCCAAGGGACAGCGCCCCGAGCTTTGGAACCTGTTCAATACCCGAGTCTATCCCGGCGAAAACATGCGCGTGTTCCCCATTTCGAACTGGACGGAGCTGGACGTGTGGCAGTACATCGCGCGCGAAGGCCTGAGCCTGCCGTCGATCTACTATGCCCACGAGCGCCGGGTTGTGCAGCGCCAGGGCCTGCTTGTGCCGATAACGCCCCTGACCCCGCCCAAAGAAGGCGAAACCCCCGAGGTGCGCACGGTGCGATTCAGAACAGTCGGCGATATTTCGTGCACCTGCCCGGTGGCTTCCACTGCCTCGACGCCGCTGGAGATCATTGCCGAAACCGCTATTACCACTATTACCGAACGCGGCGCCACGCGTCTGGACGACCAGACGTCTGAAGCTTCGATGGAGAAACGCAAGAAAGAAGGATATTTTTGATGAATGCCGTACATGAACCATGGGCCGTTGCGGCCGACACGCAGGTTCTTCGATTTATCACAGCTGGTTCGGTGGACGATGGAAAATCAACCCTGATCGGCAGGCTGCTATACGACAGCAAAGGCGTTTTCGCCGATCAGCTCGAGGCGATCTCGCGCTCTAAATACAAGCGTGTCCAGGCCGACGAGCCCGACCTGGCCTTATTGACAGACGGCCTGGAGGCTGAACGCGAACAAGGCATTACCATCGATGTGGCCTACCGCTATTTCGCCACGCCGCGCCGAAAATTCATCGTGGCTGATGCTCCGGGGCACGAGCAATACACCCGCAACATGGTTACCGGAGCCTCTACCGCCCAGGCCGCCATCATCCTGGTCGATGCCGGAAAGGCCAAAGACGGCAAGCTCCTGGTTCAGACGCGCAGGCACAGCGCGCTAGCGGCGCTGTTGGGCATCAAGCACATCATCGTGGCCGTGAACAAGATGGACCTGGTCGATTGGGATCAAAGCGTCTTCGAGCGGATTCGGGCCTCTTATGCCGAACTGGCCGCCAAGCTGGACATCGACGACTTCCATATCGTGCCTATTTCAGCACTCAAGGGCGACAACGTAGTGGCGGCTTCCCCCCACGCGCCGTGGTATGAAGGCCCGCCGTTGCTGTCGCTGCTAGAAGAACTTTCCATCGCTGATCTGGATGCCGACGGCCCAGCGCGGCTGTTCCTGCAATGGGTCATCAGGCATGGCGGCGACTCCAAGGACAGTTTCCGCGGCTATGCGGGGCAGCTCGCCAGCGGAGTGCTGCGCGTCGGCGACGAAGTGAAGATCATGCCCTCGGGCGTGGGCGTCCGCGTGGCGCGGCTTGTCGCCTTTGATCGCGATATCGAGCAGGCCAGGGCGGGCGACAGCATTACCGTCGTGCTTGATCGAGACGTCGACGCCTCTCGGGGTGATCTGATGGTTCGTGCCGATGATTCTGTCCGCGTGGCCAATGCGTTCGATGCTGAAATCTGCTGGCTGGATCAGCAGGCGCTCAATCCGGAGCGGCAATACTGGCTCAAGCAGGGGACTCGCCTGACCAAAGCGCGCGTGCACACTGTTTACACGCGGCGTGACAGCCACGAGCTGGGGCAGGGGGCGTCGGCGGACAAACTGGAAATGAACGATATCGGACGTGTGTCGTTGAGCACGCGCGATGCGCTTGCTCTGGATTCCTATACAGAAGTCGCAGTCACGGGTTCATTTATCTTGATAGACCCTGCCACCCATCAGACAGCGGCCGCCGGAATGGTGCTGTAGACAGGCTTTTTCGTCTTGGCAGAACTTAATCCACCGCCTTGATCCCGAGGTGGCGGCTTTCCATTTCTTGGCGAAGCTCGCGGCGCAACTGGGCTGCCTGGAAGCGGCCGCGCTTAACTGCACTAAACTGTGGGTTTGGTTCGTGCGACCGCGCACCGGTCGCCGCGACGCCGGGGCTTCCCGTCTCGCGTCGTTCGATTATGCCATCAGGGGCCTGTTTTTAGTGATGCCAGATTCTTTGGAAAGCCGGCTTGCAGCCGTTCGTAGCCGTATCGACCAGGCGTGCCGACGAGCCGGCCGATCGCCGGACGAAGTCAGTTTGTTGCCGGTAAGCAAAACATTTCCCTCCGATGTGCTGCGCGAGGCCGCCGCCTTGGGCATCCGCCGCTTCGGGGAAAACCGCATGCAAGAGATTCGGCAAAAAGATGCCGAGCTTACCGACCTGCGGCCCGAATGGGTGTTGATCGGGCATCTGCAAACCAACAAGGCCAGGGACGCCGCACGGCTGGTCAACGAAGTGCAGTCGCTCGACCGCTGGTCTTTGGCCGAGGCGCTGCATGCAAGGCTGCAACTTGAAGAGCGTGTCATTGACGTCTTGGTGCAGGTAAAGACTTCGCCCGAACCCTCCAAGTTTGGGCTTGATGCCGACGAGTTGCCGGAGTTTCTCGACCGTCTTCGTGAATTGCCCACCATGCGGGTGAAGGGGTTGATGACCATGGCGATCAACTCGCCCGATGAAAGCGCAGTGCGCGCGTGCTTCGGTCTGCTTCGCGAATTGCGCGACCGCATGCGGGCGCAAGGCCATACCGGCCTTGATCGGCTTTCCATGGGCATGAGTGGTGATTTCGAGTGGGCGATCGAAGAGGGCTCCACCGAGGTGCGCATCGGATCCGCCATTTTTGGCCCACGATAAAGTGTAAGGATGGGGCTTGGCGCTGTCCGGCCTCGCAAGATTCAAGGAGAAAAAATGCGTCATCCAATCGGTTTCCTGTTGGCATTGGTCTTGTCGTTTGGCGCATCGGCTGCGCGCGCCGATACGCTCGACATTGTCACGCAGCGCGGTTACGTGCAATGCGGCGTGACCACCGGTTTTGCCGGGTTTTCTACACCGGATGACAAAGGCGTGTGGCGCGGGCTGGACATCGACTTGTGTCGCGCTGTCGCCGCAGCGGTTCTGGGCGATGCCGATAAATTCAAGGCCGTGCCGCTTAACTCCCAGCAGCGCTTCACCGCGCTGCAGTCAGCAGAGATCGATGTCCTGGCTCGTAATACCACCGTCACGCAGCAGCGCGACACGGCCCTGGGCGCCATTAGCGCCGGCATCAATTTCTATGACGGGCAGGGCTTTCTGGTGCACAAAGAGCTGGGCGTCACCAGTGCCAAAGAGCTCGACGGGGCGACCATCTGCATGCAGACCGGCACCTCTAACGAGAACACCATGGCCGATTGGGCACGCGCCAACGGCATAAGCTATCGTCCGGTTGTCATCGAGCAGTTCAACGAAGTGGTGAACACCTTTGCTGCCCGACGCTGCGATGCATTCACAACCGATGCCTCGGGCCTGGCCTCAATACGGGTTTCCCGCATGCAGGACCCGGATGCGTACGCCGTGCTTCCTGAACTGATCTCCAAAGAGCCGTTGGGTCCATTTGTGCGGCAAGGAGACGATGCCTGGTTAAACATCGTGAAGTGGACATTGCACGCCATGACCGGAGCTGAAGAGCTTGGGTTGACGAGTGCCAACGTCGATGAGCATCTGGAAAGCGACAATCCCGCCATCAGGCGGTTGCTGGGTGTGACACCCGGCGCCGGCAAGAATCTCGGCCTCGACGACAAATGGGCTTACAACATTGTCAAGCAGGTGGGCAACTACGGCGAAAGCTATGAGCGCAATGTGGGCATGAAAAGCCCGCTTCAGATTCCGCGTGGCCTCAACGCCCTGTGGACCGAGGGCGGCTTGATCTACCCCTTGCCCATACGTTAGTCAGGGGGCAAGCCGGCGCGGCGCCTTCAGGCGCGACGCTGATAGCGGCCGTCTTCCAGGCGATAGAGGGCGTCTTCCAGCTCCAGCCTAAGCAACAGGCTGCTCAGCTCGGACATTTCCATGCCGGTTCGCGATTGAAGCGTATCGACGTCAACCGGGTCATGGCCCAGCGCGCCCAGTACGCGCGCTTCGGACGTATGCGGCTTGAATAGGGACGGTTGCGGCGCAGCTGTTGTGTCTGCCGCCGCGAGCTGGCCCAGTTCCTCGAGGATGTCCTGACCCGATTCGACCAGCTTCGCGCCCTGCCGTATTAGCGCATGGCAACCCCGCGACAGCGGCGAGTGGATGGAACCCGGAATGGCGAACACCTCGCGCCCAAGCTCTGTGGCCAGGCGAGCGGTGATCAAAGAGCCGCTTTGTTTGGCCGCCTCGACCACCAGGACGCCCCTGGCCAGCCCGGCTACGATGCGGTTGCGCCTGGGGAATTGATGGGGAACAGAGGGAGTGCCCAAGGGCAGTTCGGACACCAGGGCGCCTGCGGTGGCGATTTGTCGAGCTAAATTCAGGTTTGCCGCCGGGTAGATGATGTCGATGCCGGTGCCCATGACGGCAATGGTCGAGCCCGCCTGGGCTCCCGCCTCGAGCGCCCCTTCATGGGCCGCCGTGTCGATACCGTGGGCCAGCCCGCTGGCAACGCACAGCCCTTGTTGAGCCAGGTAGCGTGCGAACGAGCGCGCATTGTCGCGGCCTCCGGGTGTGGCGTTGCGTGCGCCTACGACGGAAATGGCCGGCGTACTGAGCAGCTCTGCACGTCCATTGACGTATAACACCGTGGGCGGGTCGTGGGTATCGAGCAGCGCGGCAGGGTAGGTGGGGTCGGCCAGGGTCAGCAGATGATGCCCCGGCTGCGCAAGCCATTCCAGGGTGCGCTCGATCAAGGCTTGCGTGTCCGCGGCGAGTGGCCGACGCATTTGGGTGGCCAGCTCAGTGGGCAGGTGCTTGGCGAGGGTAGCCGCCGACGCGTCGTAGATGTCCTGCGGCAGCCCGATAGCGGCCAAAAGAGCGCGGGCCCCTGTCGGGCCGATGCCGGGCTCGAGAGTCAGGCGCAGCCAGGCGCGGATCTCTTCAATGGAAGCGGGTGTGTGCATGGCGCAAGTTTGGCATATTGCGTGGTGCTTTGGCGCGGTGATGGCGGGTAAAGTCACACTCGCCTTGCTGCTTGCAGGCCGGGCGGGGTTGGTGAGCGCATGCTTTAAGCTGCTTTATGGAAAAACTCGTTTTGTTATAATCAGTTAAGGAAAAACCCCGCTGTAAAGCCCTTTATTATGCCCGTGGCTCGAATTTGCGGTTTTTTTCTAGAGTTTTGGATTATTTATGGCCCTGCTTCCTATACTTCGTTATCCCGATCCACGCCTGCACAAGGTTGCCAAACCCGTGCAGGCTGTCGACGATCGAATCCGCCAGCTTGTCCGGGACATGGCCGAAACCATGTACGACGCGCCGGGCGTGGGCCTGGCCGCCACCCAGGTTGACGTCCACGAGCGGGTGGTGGTTATCGATGTTTCCGAAGAAAACAACGATCTGCTGGTGCTCATCAATCCCGAGATCACCTGGAAAAGCGACGATCAGCAAGTCTACGAAGAAGGCTGTCTTTCGGTTCCCGGTGTCTACGACGAGGTCCAGCGCGCTGCGAAAATCCATGTGCGGGCCCTTAACGAGCAAGGCGAGCCGTTCGAGTTCGACGCTGAAGGGCTGTTGGCCGTCTGCGTGCAACACGAGCTTGATCATCTTCTGGGCAAGGTCTTTGTCGAATATCTTTCGCCGCTCAAGCAAAACCGCATCAAGACCAAAATCCGCAAGCAAGAACGCGAAGCGCTCAAGGCCTAGGGCCCCTCGAACACATTAATAGGCTTGGACTCATGCGCGTCGTTTTCGCCGGCACTCCGGAATTTGCCCGCCTGGCGCTAGACGCCGTGCTTGCCGCGGGCCATGACATTCCCCTGGTATTGACCCAGCCCGACCGCCCCGCCGGACGCGGCCTCAAGCTGACGCCCAGCGCGGTCAAGCAGGCGGCCGTGGCCGCCGGTATCCCCGTGTTGCAGCCGCGCGGCCTGAAGCTGGACGGCAAGTATGCGGAAGAAGCCCAGGCGGCGCGCCAGGCCCTGCTCGATGCAAAGCCCGACGTCATGGTGGTGGCGGCCTATGGCCTGATATTGCCGCGCTGGGTGCTCGAGCTTCCGCCGTTGGGCTGCCTGAACATCCACGCCAGCCTTTTGCCGCGCTGGCGCGGCGCGGCGCCCATCCAGCGCGCCATTGATGCGGGCGACGCGCAAACCGGCATCACCATCATGCAAATGGACGAAGGGCTGGACACCGGCGACATGCTGCTGGTTCGGTCGCTGCCCATTACGCCCGACCACACGGCGGCGAGCCTGCATGATGAATTGGCCGGCCTCGGCGCACAAGCCATTGTCGAGGCCTTGCGCGTGCTCGCGAACGGGCCGCTGGCCGGCGCCAGGCAACAAGAAGAGCAAGCCACATACGCGGCCAAGCTGGAAAAGTCCGAGGCGCCGCTCGACTTCACCCAGCCGGCCCGGGTGCTTGCCAGGCGCGTGCGGGCCTTTAATCCCGTGCCTGGTGCAACCATGGTCTTGCCGGGCCTTGATTCCCCGGTCAAGGTATGGCGGGCGCAGGCGTTGCCGCAAGCGGCCGAAAACCGGCCGGGCGTGGTTGAATCCGCCTCGGCGGAAGGCATCGATATCGCCACCGCGGATGGCGTGTTGCGGGTGCTCGAGCTGCAGAAAGCGGGCGGCAAGCGGCAGCTCGCCGCCACCTTCATACAGGGGTGGCAACCGTAGGGCGGCATGGCAACGGGCCTGCCAAGAAGGCAGGCCCCGTTCGTTCAGGCCTGGCGCCCGCGTTGCATGCGCCCGTCAGTTCCAGCGGCCGCTGCGGCCGCCCAGGCTGTACGAGCCCGCGCCCAGGAAGATCAGCGCAACGGCGGTAAACAGGAACATGCCCTGCAGTTCGAGCTGCCAGCCTCCCGAGCCGGTAAGCATGAATAGCTGATGGCTGTGCGCCAGAAGAATGGCCACGACCATGTTGATGGCGATCAGCAGGGCGCCCAGGCGGTTGTATATGCCCAGGATCACCAGGATGGGGGCGATTACCTCGCCCACATAGGCGCCCCAGGCGAAGAAGGCGGGGAGGCCTTGCGCCGTAAGCATGGATTCAATGCCGCCGATGCCGTTGAAGAGCTTGGCCAGGCCGTGCATGAGGATGAGAATGCCCAGGGTGAGCCGCAGGATCAGCCGGCCCAGATCATCGCAGGATGTAGAAGACATGCGCTTGGACTCCTTGGTATGTAGGTCCGGCCCACCGAAAGTCGGTGAAGGAAGCCGGGTCCTTGGCAAGCGGCAGTTTATACCTAGGTAGCCTCCGCGTACAGGTCGTATTCGTCCGAATCGGTGACCTTCACCCGCAGCATGTCGCCCGGACGTGCGTTTTTGGCGCCGCTGACGAAGACGTTGCCGTCGATCTCGGGCGCATCCGCGCTTGAGCGGCCGACGGCGCCGTCCGCGTCGACTTCATCGATAAGCACCTCGATTTCGCGGCCCACCTTGCGTTCGAGTCGCTGGGTGGAAATGGCTTGCTGATGGGCCATGAAACGGTCCCAACGCTCTTGCTTCACCTCGTCGGGCACGGGGTCGGGCAGTTCGTTGGCCCTGGCCCCTTCCACCGGCGAATACTGGAAACAGCCCACGCGATCCAGTTGCGCTTCGCTCATCCAGTCGAGCAGGTATTGGAAATCTTCTTCGGTTTCGCCCGGAAAGCCCACGATGAAGGTGGAACGCAAGGTCAGGTCGGGACAGGCCTCGCGCCATTTCTTGATGCGGGCCATGGTGCGGTCTTCGAAGGCCGGCCGCTTCATCAGCTTGAGGATGCGCGGACTGGCATGCTGGAAGGGGATGTCCAGGTAAGGCAGCAGCTTGCCGTCGGCCATCAGCGGAATCACTTCGTCCACGTGCGGGTACGGGTAGACGTAATGCAAGCGGGTCCATACGCCGAAGCCGGCCAGCGCTTCGCAAAGCTGCGTCATGTGGGTCTTGATTGGCCGGCCGTTCCAGAAGCCGGTGCGAAACTTCATGTCGATGCCGTAGGCGCTGGTGTCTTGTGAAATGACCAGCAGCTCTTTGACGCCTGCATTGACCAGACGCTCGGCCTCGCCCAGCACGTCGCCGATGGGCCGGCTGACGTGGGTGCCGCGCATCGAAGGGATGATGCAGAAGCTGCAGCGATGGTTGCAGCCTTCGGATATCTTCAGGTAGGCGTAGTGCCGGGGCGTCAGCTTGATTCCTTGCGGCGGCACCAGGTCGACATACGGATCATGTTCGAGATTGGGCGGCGCCGCCTCGTGTACGGCGCGCACCACTTCCTCATATTGCTGCGGCCCTGTGACCGCCAGCACGGCCGGATGCACGTCGCGGATGACGGATTCTTCGACCCCCATGCAGCCGGTGACGATGACCCGCCCATTCTCGGCGATGGCCTCGCCGATGGCGTCCAGCGACTCGGCCTTGGCGCTGTCGATGAAGCCGCAAGTGTTCACGACGACCACGTCGGCGTTGTCATAGTCGGGCGTGATGACGTAGCCTTCGGTGCGCAATTGCGTCAGGATGCGTTCGGAGTCGACCAGCGCCTTGGGACAGCCCAGGCTGACAAAGCCCACTTTTTTGCGGCCCGCGTTCGGGGGGCCCGCCTTGGGGGAGACCGCCATGGGGCGGCCCGCGTCAGGGGAATTCATGAGTAACCTTTGCAAGCCTTGCGGCTTCGTAAAAATCGTTGTTCAGTATTCGCATGCCCGCGCCTGAAGCGCGGGGCCATTTGATGATAAAGTCCGCACAGATGAACCGCGCCTCTGGATGACCGCAACTCGTGCCTGCCAATAACACTCCATTGCAACGCATTGCGTTGTCAGAAACCCTGCTTGCCTGCGCTCGGACCGTGCAGGCGGTACAGTCGGGGCGCTCGTTATCCGAGGCGCTTGCCGCTACGCCGGCCAATCTGCGCGCAGCAACGCAGGCGATCAGTTTCCACGTCATGCGGCGCCTTGGCCTGGCTAATGAAATCAAGGGCTTGCTGGTGCAGCGCACGCCCCCCAACCCCTTGTTCGACGCATTGTTGCAAGTGTCGCTGGTGCTGCTTGACACTGCGATGGAGGCGACCGAGGGCGCGTCAGGCACCGAGCCCCATGTGCCGGTATATGCAGTGCACACTGTGGTGGATCAATCGGTAAGGGCTGCGGATGCGCCGGGTATGCGCCCGTACAAGAAGCTGTTGAATGCGGCCTTGCGTCGCTTCACACGTGAAAGAACTGATATTTTAACCCAGGCGCGCCGCAAACCCGCCGCGCGCTGGAACTATCCTTCGTGGTGGATAAAACAACTCAAAGCCGCCTACCCCGATCAGTGGGAGTCCTTGTTGCGTGCCGGTGATCGGCCGGGGCCCATGACTTTGCGCGTCAACGTGCGCCGCGCTTCGGTCAGCGAGCTTCAAGACCGGTTTGCTCAGGCTGGTATTGAAGCCGTGAGGGTGGGCGAGACAGGGCTGATGTTGGCTCAGGCCCGGCCGGTGCACGAAATTCCGGGCTTTGACGAAGGCTGGTGGTCAGTGCAGGATGCCGCCGCACAAAAGGCGGCCCTTCTGCTTGCGCCGTTCGATGGAGCCCGGGTGTTGGATGCCTGCTCGGCGCCCGGAGGCAAGGCGGCGCATGTGCTGGAGTCCGCCCAAGTCGAGCTGTGGGCGCTTGACAACGACGCCGTCAGGCTTGAACGGGTGGGCCAGAACCTGGATCGGCTGGGCTTGCGTCACGATCAAGTACTCTTGCGTTGCGCCGACGCGGCAGACACTTCAGCGTGGTGGGATGGCAATCCCTTCGACCTGGTGCTGGCCGACGTGCCCTGCACGGCTTCCGGCGTGGTTCGCCGGCACCCCGACATACGCTGGCTGCGCCGCGAGGCCGACGTGGCCCGCACAGCCGTCTTGCAGCAGAAGATCATCTCGGCCTTGTGGAAGGTCGTCAAGCCGGGCGGACGCTTGCTGTATGCTACATGCTCCATTTTTCCCCAAGAGGGCGAGCAACAAGCGCAACGATTTATGCAAGCGCATGCGGATGCCGAACGGCTGCCTGCCCCGGGGCAGATATTGCCCTTGCCGGATGTAGGGAATCAGGCATCGCAAGATGGATTTTTTTACGCCCTGTTTGCCAAGCGGGCCTAAGACGTCAACAATAATGCTTTCGCCCTTGCGGCGTTCAACCGTGAGCTCAATGATTTTTCGAGTCTGCTCGCTATTTCTGTTCTGCCTTGCCGCTACTTTGTCCGGGGCGAACATCGTTGTGGCCCAGCCTGAGGCCGAACGGGTGGTGCGCGTTGAGCCTCTCGTGCGAGACGCCCGGCTCTACATCGATGCAGACGTCCAGCTCGAAATCAGTTCCGAATTGCGTACTGCCGCACAAAAGGGCGTTCCGGTCTATTTCTCGGCCGATCTCAAGATTACGACGCAACGCTGGTGGTGGTTCGACAAGGTGGTCGTTGACGAGCAAATGACCTGGCGCATTGTGTACAACGCCCTGACGCGGCAATGGCGGGTGGGGACAGGCGAGCTCTCCATTCCGGTGGCATCGCTGGACGACGCCCTGACCTTCGTGCGCAATATCCGCGGCTGGGCGGTGGCGCAAACCGCCGAGCTAGAGATCGACCAACAATACAACGGCCGAATTCGCGTGCGGCTCGACACCTCCCGACTGCCCCGTCCTTTTCAGATCGACGCCTATAACAGTAGTGCCTGGGCTTTAGCCACTCCATGGAAAGATTTTCAGTTTTCGATTTCCGCCGGCGAACACCAGCCCTCTTGAGATGGGGGTTGCGCCTTGCGCTGCTGGTCGCCGCGGTCAGTGCGCTGGCCCTGCTTGGCCTGCTTGTATGGTCGACGGGCAACGCCTCGCGCTATGCGCAGCAGTACGACATGTTGCTGATGCTCAATGGCGTGCTGGCTGTCGCACTGATCTTCTGGGTCGGAGTGCTGGCAGCGCGATTGCTGCGCCAGATCCGGCGGCGCCAGTTCGGGTCGCGGCTTACCGCACGCTTCGCGCTTTACTTTACCTTGATCGGCGTGCTGCCCGGCGCGCTCATCTATGTGCTTTCCGTGCAGTTCATGTCTCGCTCCATTGAGTCCTGGTTCAATGTGCGGGTCGACAGTGCGCTCGAGGCAGGTTTGAATTTGGGGCGGGCGGCCCTGGATGCCCAGCTTGCCGAAGTACGCAGCCGAGCCAAGGTGATTGCGACCTCACTGAACGACACCAGCGATTCCGATATGGCCATTGCCATCACTCGGCTGCGTGAGGCCGGTGGTGTGGCCGAGGCCATGGTGTTTACCGGCAATGGAAGGCTGGTGGCTTTTTCTTCATCCGACTATGGGCAGTTGATACCCGATGGCCCCCCCGCGCACGTGCTCAATCATCTGCGAGTGTCGCGCACCTACGAGGCCGCCGAGGCGGATGAACCACCCGGCGCCGAAGCGGGTGACGAGGATCAAGACCTTCTATCCAGCAGTGATCTGGGCTTGCATTTGCGCGTCGTGTTGCCGGTGCGTTCGCTCGACAGGGTGTCCTCGGCCTTGGGCGTTTCCCCCGAGACACGGTGGCTGCAGGTGATTCAGCCGGTTCCCGAGCAGATCGCACGCAACGCAAATCAGGTGCAGCAAGGTTTTCGCGACTATCAGGAACTTGCTCTATCGCGCCTGGGCTTGAGGAAGCTTTATGGAATTACCTTAACGCTCGCTTTGATTCTGGCGGTCTTTGCGGCGGTGGTCGTGGCGTTGGCCGTGTCGCGTCGCTTGGTCAGGCCCTTGTTGACTTTGGCGGCCGGAACCCAGGCGGTGGGTGTCGGCGATTATCGGCCCCTGCCCGAGCCTCCGGAAAAGGACGAGGTGGGCCAACTGACCCGGTCGTTCAATGCCATGACCCGTCAGCTTGACGAGGCCAGGCGCATGGTAGAGAACAATCGTCAGCAGTTGGAACGATCCAACGTCTATCTTGAGTCCGTCTTGAGCAATCTCTCGTCGGGCGTGCTGGTTTTCGACGAAGGCTTCCGGCTTAACTTGTTCAATCAGGGCGCGCAGAGCATTCTTCATGTCGACTTGCGTTCGGCCAAAGGCCGTCCGCTGGAAACGGTCGAAGGGGCGTTCAAGCTTTCGCAATTGATTCGCCACGCATTTTCGGCGCACGAGGCGGTGGGTTCCGAGCGCCCTTATTGGCAGCAGCAGTTCGAGCTGGAGCTTGATGGCGACGGAGGCGGACGTGAGAATGGGCGCCATCATGTGGTGACGCTTCTGGCGCGTGGCACGCATCTTATGGTTGACGGACGAGGCAACGGTTATCTTGTGGTGTTCGACGACATCAGCGAGGTAATATCCGCCAACCGGGCGGTAGCGTGGGGTGAGGTGGCCCGACGATTGGCCCACGAAATTAAAAACCCGCTCACGCCCATACAACTGTCCGCCGAGCGCCTGGCCATGAAGCTTGCCGATCGCCTGGACGAGTCCGATGCGGCGATGCTGATGCGGTCGACCAATACCATCGTCAACCAGGTGACGTCGCTCAAGCACATGGTGGATGATTTTCGTGAATACGCCCGCACGCCGCCGGCGCAGATGCAGAACATCGACATCAACGACCTGGTGGGCGACGTTCTGATACTGTACGGATGGGACCCTGGCGAAGGCGCTTTGCGCAGCGACGGGCGCAGTGTAAGGATAGAAGCGGTTTTCGAGGCTGGCTTGCCGACCATCGAGGGCGACCCCACGCAGTTGCGTCAGCTCATCCACAATCTGGTCGCCAACGCCCGCGATGCCGCATGCCAGATGCAGCCGGTCGAAGAGGCGTGCATCTACGTGCAGACCAGGCTCATGGAAACCAGTAAAGATGATGGAGAGCGCCAGCAGGCGGTGCGCCTGACAGTATCCGACAATGGTCCGGGCTTCGAGGCGCAGGTGCTGTCACGCGTGTTCGAGCCCTACGTTACAACCAAGGCAACGGGTACGGGGCTGGGGCTGGCCATTGTCAAGAAAATAGTTGAAGAACATGGCGGGCGCATTGACGTTGCCAATCGGCGCGAAGGCGGTGCGCGTATTTCCATCCTCTTGACCCGCTTGGCCAGTTCGAGTTCTGATATAGACTCAAAACTGCAAGCGGACGATAATGCGGGAAAAACATAGGTGAAGCTTTATGGCCAGAATTCTGGTTGTTGATGACGAAATCGGTATTCGCGAACTACTGTCCGAAATTCTCTACGACGAAGGACATACAGTCGAACTTGCAGAAAACGCTGCCGAGGCGCGCGCTGCGCGTCTGCGACGGCGGCCCGACCTCGTTCTTCTCGACATCTGGATGCCGGATACCGATGGCGTCAGCCTGCTCAAAGAGTGGGCGTCGCAGGGTCTTCTCGACATGCCTGTCATCATGATGAGCGGTCATGCCACGGTCGATACCGCAGTCGAAGCCACTCGCATTGGCGCTGCCGATTTTCTAGAAAAGCCCATTACGTTGCAAAAGCTGCTCAAGACCATCGAAACGGTGTTGGCGCATCCTGTTGCGGGGTCCGGCCTGGTTACTACCGCGCGTCCCGCCGCACCGCTCGATCCTCACGTCCAGCCGCTTACCACCGTGCCGGTTCCCGAACTTAGCCAGCCGGTCGCCCCCATTCCCGAAACCAGCAACTCTCTGCTGGGGGGCATTGCGTTGGACCAGCCCCTGCGCGATGCGCGCGACGAGTTCGAGCGCATCTATTTTCAGTATCACCTGGGCCGTGAAAATCACAGCATGACCCGTGTATCTGAAAAAACGGGTCTTGAACGCACCCATCTTTACCGCAAGCTCAAGCAACTGGGAATCGAAACCTCCCGCCGGAAAAGCAGCAGCAACAGCTGATACGGGGTAATTTCCCGGCATGGCGGCGTCCTGATCGGGCCGCCGGACGTTGGAAACTGTTGTCGCCAAGCTGCCAGGCGCGCCGTAAGGCCTATCCGCTGGGTGGCCTGCGTGTAATCGAATCGATCGAAATACGAGTCTCGCCTGCTATCCGCCTGGATGCTGCCCGCCAGGCGTGGCCGTACGCCACCTCCAGCCTGAGATGTATGGTGCCGTCCATGTGACGCTGCTTTTCCAGGGCCGCGACCAATCGATTGCGCCATTGGCGACCGGCCAGAGCAGGCCTGCGGCCGAGGCTGGGGTTGCCGCCCAGAATGCGCAAGTCGTCCAGCAGCTTCTGGGCGCTGCGATAGGTCAGAGTGAGGATTTCCTGGTCCATGACCGGGTCGGCAAAGCCTTGTTCAAGCAACAAATCGCCAAAATCGTGCATGTCGACAAACTGCGGAACCGCTGTGCGAAGATCGGCGTCGGCCAAGGCGTTGCGCACTTCTTGAAGCGAACCTGGGCCCAGGCACGAGAACATGGCCAAGCCGCCGGTACGTAATATCCTTCGCCACTCCGCCAGCACATCGTGCGGCCGATGATGCCAATGCAAGGCCATATTGGACCAGACCAGGTCTTGGCTTTCGGGCGGCAATCCGGTGTCGGCCATGTCGGCCGTGATGAATCGCGCCTCTCGAGTGGGTTTGTTGCGCAGCTTCTGCCATAGGCTCGGCCGGGTGGCATGGCGATTCAGCGCGGTCTGGATCAGGGGCGGACAAGAGTCGATGCCGGTGTAATCGATGTTGGCATACTGGGCGCGCAGCGGCTCAAGCGCATGGCCCGCCCCGCAGCCCGCATCCACGACAGCCTGGGGCTGCAGCTTGATGTAGCTAAGGCGTTGCAGCATTCGCTGCGCGATTTCGCCATACAGGAACTGTGCGTTATCCAGTGGCGCACGCCGTGCGAATTGCCGGATGACGTGTGTGGGGTTCAGCGGTAGGGTTGGGGGCTGTGACATTTGTGCGTTGAGGGTCTGGCCGATGCCGCAGGGGCATGCTTTGATGGGCGCTTGCCCATGCCGAACGAAATTCCAAGGGGTTAATTATGGCCGATCCGCCTCATCGATGCGAATCACGGCGCGTCGCATTGCGCATAAAACTGAAGGCTGGCGTGCGGCGCGTCCTTGACCACGTGCCCACCGACTGTCCGTTGTGTCTGGGGGTCTCTCGAGGGAGCCGGCCTTGCGAGGGCTGCCTGGACGACATCTGGTCGCGGTCGCCGCCCCATCGTTGCCCCGTCTGCGCCCTGGGGCTGCCAAGGGGCCTGGCCTGCCCCGATTGCGCGGCCCTTGGGCCGGCGTTCGAACGCGTCGTGGCGGCTTTCGATTATGGCCCGCCTGCCGACCAGTTGATCCTGCAGTTGAAGAACTCGGGTCGCTTCCAGCATGCACGCTTCATGGCTGATTTGCTGGCCGGCTCGCTGCAGGCGCAAGCCCCCGAGCTGGCTGACAGGATTACAATCGTTCTGCCCGTGCCCTCCAGCCGCCAGGCTTTGCGTCGGCGCGGCTTCAATCCTGCCGGAGAAATCGCTCGCCAGGTTGCCGCCCGGCTTAATCTGCCCTATCGTCCGGGCCTGATCCGGCGTGGTCGCGAGGGCATCAGCCAGAAAACCTTGGGTCGCGCCGCCCGCACCCAGGGCCAGGCCGACCGCTACATCTGTCTTGGCCGCATGGATGGTGCAATGGCCGCAGTGGTTGACGACGTACTCACCACAGGCGCCACCCTGCATGCGGTGGCTGAGGCTTTGAAGCGGTCAGGTGCGGCGACGGTGGTGGGCTTGGTGGTGGCGCGCACACCGTATCGACAAGAGAACTGACGGACTAACAATGTTTCATATCGTGCTGGTTTCCCCCGAGATCCCTCCCAATACCGGTAACGTGATCCGGCTGGCGGCCAATACAGGGGCGGCCTTGCATCTGGTTCGGCCCATGGGGTTCGAGTTGGACGACAGCAAGCTCAAGCGCGCCGGCCTTGATTACCACGAGTGGGCCAGGGTATGCGTGCACGACGACCTGAGCGCTGCCCTGGACGCAACGGCGGCGCCCGCAGAGCGCTGTTTCGCCATGACGACACGAGCAAGCACTTGCCTGGGCGGCCAGCAATTCAAAGCGGGTGATGTATTCGTCTTTGGACGAGAAACAGCCGGTTTGTCGGCCCAAGACCTTGAACGCTTCGCGCCCGTCCAGCGGCTGCGTCTGCCCATGCTGCCCGATCAGCGTAGCCTGAATCTTTCCAACGCCGTGGCCGTTACGGTGTTTGAAGCCTGGCGGCAGCAGGGGTACGAGGGCGGCGTGTAATATGCGGACGGCGTTATTCTGGCCTGGCTTCGCGTGACAGCAGTTCGGAAACTGCCTGCTGGGGCGACAGGCCGTCGAACAGCACGCTGCATACGGTCTCGGTAATAGGCACTTCAATGTCGTGTTTGCGTCCAAGCGCCAATGCCGCCTGCGCGCAGCGCACGCCTTCCGCGGTCATGCCGCCGGCCAGTATGGTATCCAGGCTTTGGCCTTTTCCGATGGCCACGCCCACCTGGCGGTTGCGAGACAGTTCGCCGGTTGCCGTCAAGACCAGGTCGCCAAGGCCGGTCAGCCCATAGAAAGTGTCGGGCAGGCCGCCCAGTGCCACGCCCATACGCTGGATTTCAGCCAGGCCACGCGTGATGAGCGCGGCGCGGGCATTGGCACCCAGCGCGAGGCCGTCGGAAATGCCGCAGGCGATGGCGATGACGTTTTTTAGCGCTCCGCCTACTTCGACGCCGATGACGTCGGTGCTGCCGTAGATGCGTGCCATGCGGCCGTGCAAGGCGGCAGTGGCGGCATCGCGCGCCGCCTCATGCCGGCTGGCAATGGTAAGGGCGACAGGAAGCCCCTGAGCGACCTCTTTGGCGAAGGATGGGCCCGAGAGCACGCCGGCTATCGTTTGCCCGCCCAGGGCGGACTCAGCGATTTCGTGGGGCAATTGCGCAGTGGCAGGGTCAAAGCCCTTGCATGTCCAGACAACGGAGGGACGCGCATTGGGCAAGCGCTTAAGCGCTTGCGACAGGCGCAGACAGGTTTCGGCCATGCCTGCAACCGGTACCCCCAGGATGATGAGGCCTGGAGTTTCGCCGGATGGACATGAATGCGCCACCGCCGAATCGAAGTCGTCGGTGCAGCGTAGGGCCGGCGGCAACGTGATGTCGGGCAGATAGCGCTGGTTGATGTGCAGGGCATCGATGGCCTGCGCTTGGGCGGCGTCGCGCGCCCAGAGCAGGGTGTCGGACTGATCGCTGGCCAGCGCGGCCAGGGCGGTGCCCCAGCTACCGGCCCCCAGCACGGTTGTACGCAGGCGTGGGGCGGACATGGCGCGGGTTTACTGGCGGGTGACGCCGGGAGGCAGGACGATGCCGGAGTCTTGTTCGGCGGGTTGACCCTGCTGTTCGGCCAGTTGCTGCAGGCGTTGCTCGTACAGGCCCTGGAAGTTCACTTCCGTAAGGTGCAGCGGCGGCAACGAAGTACGGTTGATCAGGTCGGCCACGTTGGCCCGCAGATAGGGATACAGCATGGTGGGGCAGACGATGCCAAGCAAGGGGTCAAGCTGATCGGCAGGAATATTGGCCGCCTCGAAGATGCCTGCTTGGGTGGCTTCAATCAGATACAGCACCTTGTCTTCGACGCGGGTTGTTACGGTGGCGGTGACGGTGGATTCGTAGACATTGTCCGCCAGGCGCTGGCCGCCGACGTTGATGGAAACTTCGACGGTGGGCCCCTCTTGCTCAAGGAAGATCTGCGGCGCATTGGGCATCTCGAGCGAGACGTCTTTGATGTAGGTGCGTTGAAGGCCGAAGCTGGGCTCGGTATTGCTGGTCTGGTTGGCTTGGTTCTGGTCCTGGTCGGCCATTTGTCTTCCTAAAAATAATAATCAGCGCATGTGCGCGTATGGGTGGGTCAGCTGTTTAGCAGCGGCATCAAGCCGTCGGCGCGGTCAAGCGCAGCCAGGTCATCATAGCCGCCGACATGCGTGTCGTCGACGTAGATTTGCGGCACGGTGCGCCGTCCGGTGCGTTGCATCATCTCGGCGCGCAGCTCGGGCTGCAGGTCGACGCGTATCTTATCGATATTCGTGATGCCCCGCTGCTTGAGCAGCATTTCGGCGCGTATGCAGTATGGGCAGGTTGCGGTGCAATACATGGTTACGTTGGCCATGAAGTCCTCAGTGAATGGGGTTTTGTTCAAGCTTTCTTCGACAGCGGCAGACCGGCTTGGGTCCAACCACGCAGCCCGCCTTCGAGGCTGACTGCTTCGAGCCCCTTCTTGCGAAGCGTCGCGGCAGCGCGAATCGATTCGCGACCCTGATCGCAGAAAACGATAAGCGGCTTGTTCTTGGGCAGCGTGTCGAGCTTGGCTTCCAGTTCGGCCGCTGGCACATTGCGTGCCTGCGCGATGGTTCCTGTCTTGTATTTTTCGGCCGCGCGAACGTCGATGAAGACCCCTTGACTGCGATTGGCTAATTGCACCGCTTCGGCGGCGGTAACGGGATTGGCGCCGCGGCGCTTGCCGATGGTGGGCCACAATAGCAGCGCCCCGGAAACGACGGCAATAAGTACAATGATGATGTTGTTCTGGCTGAGGATAAAGTCCACGATATGTATCTCGATTAATCTCTTGAAAGTAAAGAACGGTCGGTCGATTATAAAATGGACGCCGATAATCAACTAACTCCGTATGAAAACGTGGGCTAACTATGCATAAACTCGTATTGATGCGCCACGGCGAAAGCCAGTGGAATCTCGAAAACCGCTTCACCGGCTGGCACGACGTCGACCTGACCGAAACAGGCCGCGAACAGGCCCGCCAGGCCGGCGAACTTCTGAAGCGCGAAGGCTTCGAGTTCGACTTGGCTTTTTCCTCGGTGCTCAAGCGCGCCATCCGCACCCTCTGGATCGCGCTCGACGCCATGGATACCATGCATACCCCAATAGGGCTTAGCTGGCGCCTTAACGAACGGCATTATGGGGCGCTGCAGGGGCTTAACAAGGCCGAAACCGCCGCCAAGTACGGCGACGAGCAGGTATTGATATGGCGCCGTGCTTACGCCACCGCGCCCAACCCGCTCGACCACGACGATCCTCGCCACCCCCGATTCGACAAGCGCTATGCCAAGGTGGCCCCCGAGAATCTGCCGGCAACCGAATGCCTTCGGGATACGGTCGAGCGAGTCGTCCCGTTTTGGAACGATTCAATCGCTCCGGCGCTGCGCTCGGGTCGCCGAGTGCTGATCGCAGCCCATGGCAATAGCTTGCGCGCCCTGATCAAGCACCTGGATTCCATCTCCGACACCGACATCATGGGCGTGAACATCCCCACCGGCCAGCCGTTGGTTTACGAGCTTGACGATGATCTCAAGCCGCTGCGCCACTATTATCTGGGCAACCCGGACGAAATCCAGGCGGCCATGGCGGCCGTGGCTGCGCAAGGCAAGGCCAAAGGCTGATCTTCATGCGTCGTATCGGTCTGGCGGTAGTGCTGGTCGCATGGTTGGGGTCGGCGCACGCCGCCGACTCGTCCACCGCCCTGCAAAGCAAACAGGCCGAGGCTCAGGCTCAGCAGAGCCGTTTGCGTGATCGCATCGCGGTTCTGCAAAAAGACATCAATCGACAAGAGTCCTCGCGCAAGAGCGCCGCCAGCGCTTTGGAGGCTTCAGAGAAAGCCATTTCGGACATTGACCGAAGGCTTGCCGAACTGACTCGGCAGCAGCAGCAAGCCGAGGCCGATCTAAAGCATCTCGAAGGGCAGCTCACCGATCAAAAACAAACCCTTGATCTCCGTCGGCAAGAGCTGGCCGATCAGTTGCGGGCACAGTACGCTGGCGGGCTCTCGCCTTGGGCGGCACTGCTGTCGGGCGACGACCCTCAAGCCATAGGCCGCGAGCTGGGATATCTTAGCTACGTATCCCAGGCACAGGCCGCCGCCGTTCACGCCGTCGACGAAGCGATCACAAAACTGCAGGCGCTTCAAGCGCGAACCGAAGAGCGTGAACGCGAATTGGTGCAGGTTGCAGAGGAAACGCGTATACGCAAGGCCGAGCTCGAAAAGCAAAAGCTCGAACGCGGTCGCGTCCTTAGCCAGATCAGCGAACAACTCAAGCAGCAAAGAACGCAAGCCGACACGCTGCAGCGCGATGAACAGCGCCTGGGTCGGCTCGTTACCGGGCTTGAAGCCGCGATTGCGACACAGCTTGAAGAAGAGCGGCTTGCGGAAGAACGCCGCAAAGAGGCAGCCCGGCAAGAAGAGGCGCGCCGTCGCGAAGCCGCCCGACAGGCCGAAGAAGATCGCAAGCACCGCGAACAAGAGCTGCTTCAGTCGCGCCGCGACCAGGAAGCTGCACGGCTGGCGCGCGAGCAGGTGGAAGCCGCGCGTGCACGCCGGCAAGCCCAGGAACAATCAGCGCAGGCGCCGCCGCCGGCGGCGAGCGCCGCCACCGCATTGGATGGATTGCGGCAAGGCCTGCCTTATCCGGTGCGTGGAGAGGTTCAGGGCCGTTTTGGTGCTGAACGCCCCGAAGGGGGGCGCTGGCGCGGCATTGTGCTTCGCACGAGCGAAGGAACCAGGGTCAATGCCATCGCCGCCGGCCGCGTCGTATATGCTGACTGGCTCAACGGCTTCGGTAATATCCTCATCCTCGACCACGGCCGGCAATACCTTAGTGTGTACGCGTATAACCAGAGCTTGCTCAAGCAGGTCGGCCAGGTGGTGGCGGCCGGCGAGGCCATTGCCACAGTGGGCGCCACGGGCGGCCAGGTCGAGTCCGGTCTATACTTTGAAATCCGCCATCAAGGCAAGCCCGTCAATCCTCTTCTTTGGCTGGCGCGATAAATTCGGTACTATTTGTGTCTGACGGCTTCGCCCGGGGGCGGGCCGACACCAAATAACATTTCAGGAATGTGTGCATGGGCACTCGCAGGGTAGGCAGTTTCGGTTTGGTGCTTCTGGGCGCAGTGGGTGGCATTCTGGTCAGTCTGGGCATATCGGCCCTGGCGCAGCGCGCCGAGCCATTGCCGTTGAAAGAGCTGCAACAGTTCGCCAACGTCTTCTCGGCGATCAAGGCCAGCTACGTCGAGCCCCTTACCGATGAAAAGCTGATCAACGATGCCATCAAAGGCATGTTCGACGACCTGGACCCCCACTCGGCATATCTTGATGCCGAGGCGTTCAAGGAAATGGAAGCCATCACGCAAGGCGGCTTCGGGGGCCTGGGCATCGAGATCGGCAGCGAAGACGGCATGCCGAAGGTCATAGCGCCCATCGAAGACACGCCCGCAGCGCGCGCAGGCATTCTGGCCGGCGACCTGATCACGCACATCGATGGCAAGCCGACCAAGGGCATGACGCTCAACGACGCCATCAAACTGATGCGCGGCGAACCCAAAACCTCCATTGTGCTTACCATCAAGCGGGCCGAACAAGACAAGCCCCTGGTGATCACGATTGTGCGCGACCTCATCAAGGTGCGCAGTGTGCGCAGCAAGATGCTCGATAACGATATCGCCTACATGCGCGTGGCTCAGTTCCAAGAGCGCACAACCAGCGATCTGGTCAATCAGTTGCGCAGGCTGGGCGAATCCAAGCCGCCCAAGGCGCTGATCCTTGATTTGCGCAACGATCCGGGCGGCCTGCTTGATGCGGCTATCGGTGTTTCGTCCACATTCCTGCAGCCTAACGTGCTGGTCGTATCCACCAAGGGCCGCATCGCCTCGGCCAATCGCGAGTACTACGCAAAGCGAAGCGATTACATGCGGTATTTTTCTGACGGCAGCGACCCGCTTAGCGGTTCACCCGACTGGACCCGCACGGTGCCTATGGTGGTGCTGGTCAACGTGGGCTCGGCATCGGCGTCCGAGATTGTGGCCGGCGCCTTGCAAGACCATGATCGCGCCAAAGTTCTGGGCAACCGCACTTTCGGCAAAGGGTCGGTGCAAAGCGTTCTGCCCTTGGGCGAAGACAGCGGCATCAAACTGACCACCGCGCGCTACTACACTCCCAAAGGGCGTTCCATCCAGGTTACAGGAGTCGAGCCGGACATCACCGTCGACGATACTGCTCAAGGAAATCTGTTCCGCCTTCCCCGCGAGGCAGACTTGGCGCATCACCTTGAGAACGCCATGGCGACGCCCGAGGTGGTCACTTCCGCCGAAGAAGACGAAGAGGGTGATCGTCCCGATCCCAAGATGTTCGAGTTCGGCGGCGCTGACGACTTCCAGTTGCAACAGGCCATCAACTTGCTCGAGGGCCGTCCCGTCCAGAAAAGCGGGCCGCGCAGCGCAGCGGCTAAAGCCGAGCCGGCTGCGGCTGCTCCAACCACCCCGTCAACGGCAGAGGCAGAAAAAAAAACTGACGAGCCCGCGCAAATCGCCCCTCCCGAGCGAATAGAGCGTTTCCGGCTAACCCCGGACGGCCTGGTTCCCGTCAATGAATGACCAGGATCTGCTGCGATATGCGCGGCATATCCTGCTCAACGAACTAGGCATAGAGGGGCAGGAGAAGCTGCTGGCGGCACGCGTCCTGATCGTGGGCGCGGGTGGCTTGGGTGCTCCGGCCGCGTTGTATCTGGCGGGCGCAGGCGTCGGCAACATCATGCTGGCCGACGACGACGTTGTCGAGCTGAGCAACTTGCAGCGCCAAATAATCCACACCACCGGGCGGCTCGACCAAGCCAAGGCCATATCGGCGCAACAGGCTTTGAACGAGTTGAACCCTTCGGTTCAGATCCAGCCCATAGTCCGCCGCCTGTTGGGACGCGACATGGAAGATGTCGTAGCGCAAGCCGACCTCGTGCTCGACTGCTGCGACAACTTCGCCACCCGCCACGCGGTCAATCGGGCCTGTGTGTTGCATGGCAAGCCGCTGGTTTCGGGCGCGGCCATCCGGTTCGCGGGCCAGGTCAGTGTCTATGACATGCGCGATCCGGCCTCGCCTTGCTACCACTGCCTGTTTCCCGAAGCCGATGATGCCGATGAGGTCAGTTGTGCCACCACCGGCGTGCTGGGCCCTTTGGTGGGCATCATAGGCAGCACGCAGGCGGCTGAGGCGATCAAGCTGATCACGGGCATGGGCCAGGCCCTGACGGGCCGCCTGCTATGTCTGGATGCCCTTACCATGCAATGGAGCAGCATACGTCTCCAACGGGATCCGGCTTGTCCCGTGTGCGCCCATCGTTGAACACAGGGGCTGGGATGATTCTATCGGTCGGGCATGGCGGCCCGGGAAACTACAGCCCGAGCAACGATAGCCTGCGAGGCAGGTCGGCAGTAGGCTTGGCCTGCCAGCCGCTTTGAGCGTAGCGCAGCCATCGGCCCAGCACCCACTCAAGCAGGACGTCCGCGGTTAGCGCGGCTTCGCCGCCTTCATGCTTGTCTTGCTGGGATTCGAGTCGGGCGCTTTGTTCAAGCACATCCGCGACAGACCGCAGCAGAGCATTGACCTGCTCTTGCAACGAGGGGTCTTCGCCGGTCAGCGCTATGCCCGTTAACACCCGTGCTGCGCCTGGATGCCGCTCTACGAACAAGAGCAAGGCATGAACTTGCTTGCGCAGTCTTGCCTTGCCTTGTGGTTCGGTGGCTGCGATATGGGCAAGGTCTTCAAGGAGCTGATCGCCGGTCAGGGTAATCAGGCCCTCGAACATGGCGGCTTTGCCGGCGTAATGCCGATACAGGGCGGCTTCGGACTGATTCAGGCACTTGGCCAGCGCCGCCGTCGTGATGCGGATTGCACCGGGGCTTTCCAGCATGCCGGAAAGTGTTGCCAGGATGGCGACCTGTTTGGCGGATGGCTGTTTAGGCATGGACGTATCCGGAACCGAATGCGGCGATGAACGGCTTAAGCGTGCAAGTTGTGGCGGCCGGTGAGGAGCTGGCCGATCGAGTTTATGCGAACGTCGACATAGTCGCAGCGGCCCGCATGCAGGCCTGAGAACGGCGTGCCCGGGTGGAAGATATGAACGGTTTTCATGCCGAGCTCTCGTGCCGCCTTGAGGTTCTTGAGGGTGTCTTCGACCAGCACGACCCTGGATGCAGGCTGGCCCACACGCGCCAACACCTGTCTCATCAGGGCGCGCGAAGGCTTGGGCCGGATGCGTCCTTGCAGCACCATATGGTCTACGGCCCACAGCCCTTCGAATTGTTGCAGGATGCCGAGGGTCTTGAGCACCGTGCGCGCGTATTTCAATGGGGCGTTGGTCAGAAGTATTTTACGCCCTTTCAGGCCGAGCAGCTTGCGCGACAGGCCGCCTTCCGAATGCACCAGTGCAGCAGCATCGAAGCGGTGGCTGCGCTCTAAGAAGGCGTCCGCATTGACGCCGTGATGTCGCACCAGGCCGATCACCGTGGCGCCGTAGCGTCTCCAGTATTTCACGCGTAGGCGATGAGCTTCGCCCATATCGACGTCGAGCGCCTCCATGATCGCCTCTGTCATGTTCCGGTCGATGGCGTCGAAGATTCCTATGGAACAATCATGCAGGGTGTTGTCCAGGTCGAACAGCCAGACGCGTTGTTGCTCAGGGTCGCCTTGCTGCGACGAGGGTGCGACACGGCTGCGGGGACGATGCGGTGCTGCGGGCGTAAGCAATCGCCGGCCCGCTGTGGCCGGCATGACATTCATTGGGACAAACCTCTAGGCAGAGCTGATCATGGTTCCGACACCACGATCGGTCAGGATCTCGAGAAGCAGGCAATGAGGGACGCGGCCGTCGACAACGTGTACCGAGTTGACGCCGTTGCGCGCGGCCTCGAGCGCGGACGATATCTTGGGCAGCATGCCGCCCGAGATGGTGCCGTCCTTGAAGAGGGCGTCAATGGATTGTGCAGACAAGCTGCGCAGCAGTTCGCCGTTTTTGTCCAGCACCCCCGGGGTGTTGGTCATCATGATGAGTTTTTCAGCACCCAGCACTTCGGCGATCTTGCCGGCCACCAGGTCGGCATTGATGTTGTAGGCGCGCCCGTCTTCACCGTAGCCGATGGAAGAGATCACAGGGATGAACTGATCGTCTTGCAGGGCTTTGACGACCGCCGGTTCGACGTGGGTGATATCGCCCACGTAGCCGATGTCCAGCCATTCGCCCGGGTTTTCCGCATCCGGCATGAGTTTTTTGCGGGCCTGGATGAGGCGACCGTCCTTGCCGGTCAGGCCGACGGCTTTCCCGCCGGCTTCATTGATCATCATGACGATATCCTGCTGCACCTGGCCGCCCAAGACCCACTCGACGACCTCCATGGTTTCAGCGTCGGTAACTCGCATGCCCTGGACGAAATTGCCTTGTTTGCCGATACGCTTGAGCGCATCGTTGATCTGCGGGCCGCCGCCGTGCACGACAATAGGGTTCAGGCCGACCAGCTTGAGCAGCACGACATCGTGCGCAAAGCTGCGTTGCAGTTCTTCCTCGATCATGGCATTGCCGCCGTACTTGACGACAACTGTCTTGCCATGAAAGCGACGGATATAAGGCAGGGCCTCGGACAGGACGTCGGCCTTGACGGTAGAGGAATGAGGCGAGGAATCGGTGGGGGCTGTAGTCATGGCTGAATTGAGATGAAGGCTGTGAAAAACCCGAAAGCGCCGGCGGCTTTCGGGTTTGACGTTGCGGGGCCGGCCTGCGGATCAGCCGGCCAGTGCCCGCTCGACAGTTTTGCGAAACGCGACTTTGTCATAGTTGCCCAGGTAGCGCTTGATGACGCGGCCTTGTTTGTCGACCAGGTAGGCCGTGGGCGTGAGCTTGACGTCATCGAACGCTTTGGCGATTTCACCTGAGGTATCCATGGCGACGGTAAACGGCAATTGCCGTGACGCGGCGAAATTTCGGACGTATTCGGGCGGATCGTAGTCCATCGTGACCGCTATGACCTCGTAGCCCTGGTCGGAGTATTCGTTGTAGGCTTCGATGGTGTCGGGCATCTGTTGCACACAGGTGACGCAGCTTGTGGCCCAGAACTTCACCAGGAACACCTTGCCGCGCAGATCTTCTGTGGTGAAGCGGTGCCCATCCAGCGAGGTGAAGGTAACTTGGGGGGCCGCTTTGGCGGAGCCCGAAAATTGCCATAGGCCGATTCCAGCCACGGCAATCAGGGCGGCAAGGCCGAGAAATAGCTTTTTCATTGGACAGGCATGGTTTGTACGTCGGATGAACCCGGGTCGGATTGCATATCTGACGCAGGCGCGGAGGATTCTTGCGTCGGCGCTACCGAGCTGGCGCCGGTGGCGAGGCTTTCAGCAGCGACGATCTCGAACAATTTTACAACTTTATTGACGCCGCCGACCCCCGCCGTCGCTTTGGCGGCGCGCTGGCTCTCGGCCTCGGTGACGCGCCCCATAAGGTAGACGACGCCGCGCTCGGTTTTAACGACAATGGTTCGAGTGGGGACGTCTTTGGTATTGATGAGGGTGGTGGTGACCTTGGTGCTGAGCCAGCTGTCGTTGGTGCGCACGCTGACCGGGGTGATCTCGCCCACTCGCAGCTGGTTATACACCTGTTCCACCTTTTCGACGCCGGAGGCCAGCTCTTGGGCGCGCTGTTTGTCCTGCTCGGTGGGCACGTCGCCAAGAAGCAGTACCCGGCCCGCGTACGACACGGCATAAGCACGGCCATTTTCGCCGAGCAGCTTGCGCATTTCGGAGCCGATCTTAAGTTCTATTGCCTGGTCTTCAACCTGTTCTCCGGCGGTGCGGCGGTCGGCGGCAACGACGGCGGTGGTGGCTGCGGCGCCGCCCACGACCAGCGGGGCGCAGCCTGACAGAGCACCGAGCGAGACCGCGGGAACGCAAAGAGCGAGCAGTATTTTCGAAAAGCGGTGAGGCAGGTTCATTAGAGCGTGTCTCCGAGAAGCAGGGCGTCTATGCCGTCGCATAGAGCATGAAGGAGCAGAATGTGGACCTCTTGTATGCGCATGGTGCGATCATGCGGCACACATAGGTGGACGTCGGTTTCGTAGAGCAGTTCATTGATTTTTCCGCCGCCCTTGCCGCTGACGGCAATGATGGACATTTCTCGATCATGGGCTGCTTCTATGGACCGCAGGACATTGGGGGAGTTCCCACTGGTGGAAATGGCCACCAGGACGTCGCCGGGTTGCCCCAGTGCATTCACCTGTCGTTCGAATACGGCGTCGAAGCCGTAGTCGTTGCCTACTGCGGTAAGGATGGAAGTGTCGGTGTTGAGCGCGATGCCCGCCAGCGGCAGGCGGTCGCGCTCGAAGCGGCCGACCATCTCGGCGATGAAGTGCTGTGCGTCGGCGGCCGACCCGCCATTGCCGCAGGCGAGAATCTTGTTGTTGTTGGCCAGGGCGCTGAAAAGCAGGTCGACCGCGTTGGATAACGGCCGAGCCAGGGCCTGCGAACTGGCCTTGAAAGTTTCAATTGCATCGTCGAAATGCGATGTCATGCGAGAAGTCATGTCCATGACCGCCATTATCTCATGGCTTCGAACACTCCCTTGAGCCAGGTAAGTTCCACTCCGTCGATGGCGATGACATCAAAGCGGCAGCGGGGTGTTCGCCCATTGAAATGGCGTTGTGCGAGGCGGGGAAGAAAATATGAAGCAGCCCGGGCCAGCCGCTGCTGCTTGATGTGGTCGACGCTGGCGGCGGCGCCGCCGAAACGCGAGTCGTGCCGATGCCGCACTTCGATAAAGGCGAGCACGGCGCCATCCAGACAGACAAGATCGATTTCGCCGGCCCGACACAGCAGGTTTCGCCCCAGTATCCGGGCCCCAGCACGCTCAACATGCGCGGCTGCCCTATCTTCTGCCCTGTTTCCCTGGCGTTGGGTGGGTGATAACCTGGGCGCGTCGGGCGGCGCGCTGGGGGGCGTACAAGGTTTTCGTCGCGCCGCGCGCCTGCGTCGCCGAATGGCTTTGTGCTGTGCGATGCGAGCCAGCGTACGAGGGTCTGACGTATCATCGAGCATTGAACTTCTCCGACATGCACCGACGACCAGTATGAGCCAAACCGCCACGCCCGACTTCACCACGACATGGAATCGTCTCGCCCAAAAGGTGGCCGGTCAGAATTGGCCTGACTCGGCCTTGTATGTGGTCGCGACCCCCATCGGCAACCTGGGCGACCTGAGCTTGCGCGCCTGGCAGACCCTGGTGCAATGCGATGTTATCGCCGCTGAAGATACGCGTGCCAGCCGCGCTTTGCTCGATGCCTGGGGCATATCCACGCCACTCGTCGCTGCGCATCGTCACAACGAGGCTGCGGCGGCCCAGGCAGTGCTTCAACGGCTCGAGAAAGGCGAGCGGGTGGCGCTTATCTCCGATGCGGGCGCTCCGGGGGTCAGCGACCCAGGCGCGCGCATGGTGCGGGTAGTGCGCGAGGCGGGGTACGCGGTGGTCGCTATTCCCGGCGCCAGCGCGGTTATTACGGCGTTGATGGCCAGCGGCGCCACCTCTGATGAGAATCCAGCCTTTGTGTTCGCGGGCTTTGCTCCCGCCAAGTCGGCCGCGAGACAAAAATGGCTTCGGCAATGGACGGCTATTTCCGCCCCCGTCGTCATGTTTGAATCGCCGCATCGCCTTGCCGCGGCCCTGAAAGATCTGCAGGAGGTTTGCGGCCCCCAGCGCGAGCTGACCATTGCGCGTGAACTTACCAAGCGTTTCGAAGAGGTGGTTACCTTGCCGCTGGGGCAGGCTGAGCCATGGCTTGCAGGCGATGCCCACCGCGCTCAGGGCGAATTCGTTCTGATTGTTCACGAGCCGGCCGCCGAGCCCGCCCAAGACGAGCTGGATGCCGCCGTGCTAAGCCTGCTTGATACGCTGCTTGAAATCGCCAGTGTCCGGGACGCGGCGCGCGCGGCGGCCAAGATAAGCGGCTTATCGCGCGATGTGTTGTATGCGGCTGCGCTTGAACGTAAGCGCTAGGCAGGGGGTGTTCGCGGCAAGCCCACTTTTTCGAGCGCCGAAGCGTAGGCCGGCGCGGCTAATCTCGGGTGGCTACCGTCGCTCGCGCGCCTGTTTGTTCCTGGATACGCAGCGCCGCATTGACGGCCTCCGTACGGCTCGAGTAAGGCCCGATCCGGACGCGATAAAGATCGCTCGACGCTATAACCTGGGCCCGGCGGCTTTCCACCAGCGCGATCTGCTTGTTCAACTGATCGGCGAGTGATTCGGCGTTTACCTGCCCGCTGAACGCCCCGAACTGCAGAAATATCCCCGAATTCCCGTCGTCTTCCAGCGTGGGTGCTGGTGTGGCTGTGTCGTTGGGGCTCGCGTCATACGCGGCCTGGGTGGTAAAGACGGGCGTGCCGGCCTGGCCATCCAGCACCGCCAGCGCGTCGGGCACCACGTTGGTGGTGTCGTTTTCCAGTTTGACGGCTACCGCATTGTTCAAATCGACGGCCATGGTTTCGCTGGATTCGGCGGGTGCCGGCTGGTTCGGCTGCGTCGTTAGGCCCGAACCTTGGTTTGCGAGTGCCGTGTGGGTTTTGCCGGCCTGGGCTTGGGCGATTTCCGTGTGCGTAATCGCTTCCACCACCACTTTTCCGCTTCCGGAGCCGATCAGCCCCAGTTTGGCTGCCGCAGTGTATGAGAGGTCGATTACACGACCGCTGTGAAAAGGCCCCCGGTCGTTGATGCGCACCACGACTGTCTTCCCTGTATCGGGCCGCGTTACGCGGGCATAGCTGGGCAGCGGCAGGGTGGGGTGTGCGGCACTCATGGCGTACATGTCGTAGGTTTCGCCATTGGCGGTTTTACGGCCATGGAATTTCTTGCCATACCAGGAGGCAACGCCCGTCTGGCGGAACGGTTTGCCGGACGTTATCGGCACGTAGTTTCGGCCCAATACCCGGTAGGGCCGCATATTCGCCGGCGCGTAAGATTCTATGCGCGGCACTGCATCAGGCGTATTCAGGATATTGGCCGGGATGTTGGCCCCGGGGCCGTCGTCTTTGTAATAGCCGCCGCCTTTGTGTCCTGTCGAGCCGCAGCCGGCCAGCACCAAGGCCGCGCAAAGGGACATCAGGGCAGCCGGGGCTCGAACGCGGCTCATGGTATTTCTATCGGCGGTTGGTTGCGGTGGCGTATCAGCAGCGGCGAGTGATCGGCGAAGCGGCGCGCAAGCTGTTCGGTAACATAGACCGACCGATGCTGCCCGCCCGTGCAGCCTACCGCCACGGTCAGGTAATTGCGCGTATCTTGCATATACAAAGGCAGCCAGCGGCGTATGAAGCCGGCGATGTCCTCGATCATGGTCTCGACGCTGCCAAACTGGGCCAGCCACTTGGCAACCGCGTCGTCTCGCCCCGTAAGGGGCCGCAATTCACGGTCGTAGTGGGGGTTGGGAAGGCAGCGCACGTCAAATACCAGGTCGGCGTCGCCCGGTACGCCACGCTTGTAGGCGAACGACTCAAACGTCAGCACGACCGAAGACCGGTCGGCCTGCACCAGGTCGCGCATCCAGGCGCGCAATTGGCCCGGGGTCAGGTCTGAAGTGTCGATGACGTGTTCTTGTTCGCGCAAAGGGGCGAGCAGCTCGCGCTCGGTATCAATACATTCTTGCAACGACGGTGATTTGCCGTCTTTGGTAAGCCGGTCTGTCAGTGGATGCCGCCGACGCGATTCAGAATAGCGCTGCAGCAGCGTATGGTCGTTGGAATCAAGGAAGACGACGCGGAACTCGGTGCCGCTGGCGCGGAGCGCCGTAATGACCGCGGGCAGATCTTCGAGCTCGCCGGGCGAGCGCACGTCGATGGCGACCGCAACGCGCTCAAGGCCGTCTTCCCGGGTACTGGCGATGAAGTCATGTAAAAACCGTACAGGAAGATTGTCGACGCACAAATAGCCGGAATCTTCGAGCAGGCGCAAGGCGACCGATTTGCCTGAGCCCGAAATGCCTGTGATCAGTACTATCTTCAGCATGCCGGAATGCAGACGGCCCTTGTTGCATGGGCGCCTGCCAACGCAAGATGCCTCGTTGTGTGGATACTGCTCATGGGCTTGTCCTTCTAGTATTGAATTGGCCCTAATCGGGGCGGCTGCTTTCCATTATGGCCAAAGCTTGACGCTCGATGAAGTCGCCCATGGTGTCGATGCCCCGCAAGGTAAGAATGGTGTTGCGCACGGCTGCTTCGACCAACACCGCGAGGTTCCGGCCCGGGGCCACTTGCAGCATGACGCGGCGGATGGGGATGCCAAGAATGTCTTGGGTAAGGTCTTGGACCGGCAAGCGCTCGAATGCATCGGCATTGAGGCGTACAAGCTGAACGATCAGCTTGAGTTTCATTTTACGGCGCACCGAGGTTTCGCCGAATATGGTTCGGATGTCGAGTAGCCCGAGGCCGCGCACTTCGAGTAAATTCTGCAGCAGGGGCGGGCAGTGTCCATCAATGAGATTAGGAGCAATGCGGGAAAGTTCGACCGCGTCGTCGGCCACCAGGCCGTGGCCGCGCGAAATAAGCTCAAGCGCGAGTTCGCTTTTTCCGAGCCCGGAATCGCCCATGATCAGTACACCCAGACCAAGGACATCCATGAAGACGCCGTGCACGGTGGTGCTGGGGGCGAGTCGCTTGCCCAGATAGAAACGCAGCAGCTCGATGAGCTCGGCAGCTTCGATGGGCGTCGACAGCAAGGGAATGCGTTGGTCTTGGCAAAACTGCTTGAGATCGTCGGGTACGCTGAGGTCGCCGGCCAGAACGATGGCGGGCACGCCTCCGGCGACAAGGTCGTCGAGATGATGAATGCGGCGCCGGGGCTCGACCCGGATGTAGTAGCTTAGTTCTTCTTTTCCGAATACCTGGACGCGCGCCGGATGTATCAGATTCAGGTGCCCGACCAGGTCGGCGCCCGACAGGCCTTCGTTGGGGATCACCCGATCAGAGCCTTCTTCGCCGGCGACCCAGGTGAACGAAATCTTGTCGGAGTTTTCGTTAATGAGTTCCTGAACTGTCAGCATGGCAGCCTTCTTGTCTTATTCGGCCGTGGCGACGTCGGTGGTAAGCAGGCGATGGATAACGGCCGGGTCGGTTTCGGTGGACAGCACCTGCCGCAGCGATGGGTTCGATACCAGCCGCGCGATCTCGGCCAAAAGGTCGAGGTGCAACTGGGTGGCGGTTTCGGGCACCAAGACAAAGAACAGCAGATTTGCCAGTCGGCCGTCGCTGGCATCGAAGCGTACCGGGTCTGCCAGGCGCACAAACGCCGCGCATGGCTCTTTGAGCCCCTTGATGCGTCCGTGGGGCACCGCGATATGGTGCCCAAGCGCGGTGGAGCCGAGGCGCTCGCGGGCTATCAGGCTTTGGAAAACGGCGGTTCGGGCAATGCCATGATGGTTCTCAAAAAGCAGGCCGGCTTGCTCGAACGCTCGTTTCTTACTGGTGGCCTCGATATCGAGAGCAATGTTTTCCAGTGGCAGGATACGCGACATGAGATTCATATCGGGCATTATATGGGTATATGAGCCCACATAGAAAGCCAAAGGCCCCAGTCGAATGAATGGGGCCCGGTATACCCCCCGATAACGTTGCGTGCCGAATACGGCGAGGGGGCTTCAGGGTGCAGGCCTCGGCTTTGGCGCCGGGAATGCAACCCTGTATTGCTGGCGTGCGTGTTATGCGCCTATTGGCTGCCTTTTGGCAGGCTCGTGGGCATGATCCTGCATCTTGGTTTTGTACTTGATGACCTGGCGATCGATTTTGTCGGACAACAGGTCGATGGCTGCGTAGAGATTTTCGTCGGAGGCCTCGCAGTGGATATCTTTGCCACGCAGGCGCATGGTGACCTCGGCAGTGTGTTTCAGACGCTCTATTGAGAGCATGACCTGGGTGTCGATGACATTGTCGAAATGTCGTGCAACCCGTGACATTTTGTTCTTGACATAGGCACGGATGGCGGGGGTGAGTTCTAGATGACGACCAGTGATGTTCAGGTTCATGTACCGCTCTCCTGTAGTAACAGTGTGCGCAGGATGCGCGTTGTGAGGATGAAAAATTCTCCTTGTTATGAAGTTGACACAGTTTCAGTGTATCGCCTGAAAAAACTAAATCAAGTGGGATGAATCCTCTCTTTGAGAAAGATCAAGAAGCCCCCATAATATGCGGATACGGCAAAACCCCCAGGGCCGCTTCGGCCCGCAAGGGCGCGCAGCGCCTACATCTTGAAGTTTTTTCCCAGGTAAACCTTGCGCACGGCCTCGTTGTCGATGATCTCGCTGGGGTGCCCATTGGTCAGCACCTTTCCCTCGCTGATAATGTAGGCCCGGTCGCAGATTCCGAGGGTTTCGCGTACGTTGTGATCGGTAATCAGAACGCCGATATTGCGCCCTTTTAGAAAATGCACGATGCGCTGTATTTCGATTACCGCGATGGGGTCCACGCCGGCGAAGGGCTCGTCCAGCAAGATGAACCTGGGGTTGGTGGCCAGGGCGCGGGCGATTTCAACCCGGCGGCGTTCGCCGCCCGACAGCGATATTGCCGTGTTGCGGCGAATGTGGCCGATCTGCAGCTCGTCCAGAAGGGTTTCCAGGCTTTCGCCGATGCGTGTGGACGAAAGGGCGCGTCCGTCGGCATCGTATTGAAGCTCGAGAACCGCCCTGATGTTCTCTTCTACTGTCAGGCGTCGAAACACTGATGCGTCTTGCGGCAAATACGACAGCCCCAGGCGTGCGCGCTTGTGCATGGGCATGGCGGTGATGTGAGTGCCGTCGATTTCGATGCGCCCGGCGTCTGTCGGTACGATGCCCACGATCATATAGAAGCTGGTGGTCTTGCCGGCGCCATTGGGGCCAAGCAGCCCCACGACTTCGCCGCTGTCCACCGACAGCGACACGTCGCGTACGACCGTGCGTTTGCCGTAGGTCTTGCGCAGGCCGGTCGCTTTCAGGCTGCCCGGCTGGTCGCTGGGGGGACGGGTCGTGCCGGAGCGCGACTTGGCGGAAGAAAACATAGGTGGTTTGTCAGGAAAAGGTCTGGGGGCTGAGTGCGCACGGCGGGCGTATCAGCCGTTTTTCGATTTTTGCCGGCATGCCTCGGCGGCGGCATCGGCCTTGGCGCTGGGTGTAGCCAGTGACCGGACGCGTCCTCCTTGGGCGGAAGACTGCGGGCCTCCGTAGGCTTGGTAGACATTGGTGGTTTGGTTGTACTTGACCCGTTCGCCACGTATGGTGTCGAGCGGCTTGCCGCAGATAAATTTAGTTACAATGGCTTGGCCGATCATTTCGATTTCATCGGTTTTGCCGTTGTATTCGCCACGCAAGCCCTCGGCTTCGATCAGCTCGAATTTCTCGGGGTTTTCCTGGCGGACCGTGACCCGTTTACTTGTGCCCGAAACGGTGGCAACGCCGTGCTGGAAGCCTTCAGGGTCTTCGCTCATGACCAGAGTATCGGCGTGCAAGGTCATGAGGCCTCGCGTCATGATGACATTGCCCGTAAAGGTGCTTTCTTTGGTGGCGTCGTTGTAATTGAGGGTGTCGGACAAAATCAGCGTGTCGGGCTCTTCCTCGGGGGCGGCCTGCTGGGCGGAGGCAGCCGTTGTTGCCAAGGCGAGTGCCGCGGCGCACAGCCAAAGATAGAGTCGGTCAGAGGGTCGTGGATTCATGGTCGTTTTCTTGGGAGCCTTAGTTTTTTGAACGGGAGCCCTGGGCGTCTTCGGCGGAGATCCGCACGTCGCTGGACGAAAAAACCTGAAGTGTGCGCTTGGCGTTATCGTACCGCATGCCCGTGCCCACCATGGTGGATTTTCCGTTGACGACCACGGCCGGCAGGTCGGTGAAGACCACATCCTCGTCGGGCAGCAGTGTCAGTTCATCGCTGTTGACATCCAGTGCGGCGCGGTCTTCGTACGGTTTGCGGTGCAAATGGGCGTTGCCGCGCATGATGATGCGTGACCCGTCGCGGTCCATGATGGCCGTGTCCGAGGTGCCGATGGTGATGGGCGAGTCGGCGCGTTGGCCTATGGCCCGGGCCTGGCTCACCTCGTACGAGTCATCATCGGGAAAGTGCTCGAGATAGTCGCCTTCCATGCGGTTGACGGCCATGCCGTCGGCATCCGTGCGCACCATGACGAAGTTGGTCGACCAGGCATCCGGCTCGTGGGTAATGCGACGGGGAGCCTCTATGGACACCGCGCGCTGGGTGTAGTCGGCCGCCCACCACGTGCCGACGACCAGGAAGAGCAGCAGGGCGATGGCGATCAGCGCCGGTAGGCGTTCTTTCATGGCTTATTGTGTGATGCCGCCCAGAATCACGGCGTTGGGCGAGAAAAAATGACGAAGGCGCCCCTGGGCGGCCAGGATCAGGTCGCAGCACTCGCGTGCGGCGCCGTAGCCGCCTTCGCGCGAAGCGACCCAATGGGCGGCCTGTGTAATGTATGGCGGAGCGTTGGGCACGCTGGCGGCAAAACCCACGCGCTGCATTGCGGCCAAGTCTAGGATGTCGTCGCCCATGAAGCCGACCTGATCGAGGGTGTGGCCCTGTTCCCGCACCAGCTCTGAAAGAGCCTGGGCCTTGTCGCGAACGCCTTGAAGCACCAATGAGATGCCCAGTTCGGCGGCCCGCCGGGAAAGGATGGGGCCTTCGCGGCCTGTGATCAGGGCCACGGCGACCCCGCCTTCGCGCATCAGGCGCAAGCCGTGGCCGTCGAGGGCGTTGAAACGCTTGATGGTTTCGCCGTTTTCACCGTACCAGAGGCTGCCGTCGGTCAGGATGCCGTCGACGTCGAAGACCATGAGACGCACTTGGCGGGCCCGCTCGACGGCGGCGGCGGGAGCTTTGGTCAGTATCAGCGCTTCGGCCGGGTGGGGAGGAGTGATTTCAGGTGTCATGGTCAGATTACCTTGGCTGCCAGCAGGTCGTGCATGTGCAGGGCGCCTAATAGTAGCCCGTCTTCGTCGACGACGAGAACCTGGGTCAGGCGGTTGTCGTTCATGAGCGTGGCCGCCTCGACGGCCAATGAGGCGGGCGCAACGGTCTTGGGATTGTGGGACATGCCGTCGATTACGGTCAGGGCGCGGATATCGCCCCGCAACGAGATCAGTCGGCGTAGATCGCCGTCTGTGAAGATGCCCACCGGCCTGCCGTCATCGCCGACGACGATGGTCATGCCCATGCCTTTACGGGACATTTCTTCGAGCGCCTTGGGGATGGGAGTGTCAGTGCGCACAATGGGCAACGCCTCGCCTGCCCGCATGATGTCGCGAACCAGTGTCAGCAGCCGCCTGCCCAGGGCTCCGCCCGGGTGCGAGCGGGCGAAGTCTTCCGAGCTGAATCCTCGCGCCTCGAGACAGGCCACGGCGATTGCGTCGCCCAGGGCCAGCGTCGCAGTGGTGCTGGCGGTGGGCGCCAAGTTGAGCGGGCAGGCTTCTTGTTCGACGTGGACATCAAGGTGCAAATCGGCGTTGACGGCTAATTGCGACTGAGGATGGCCGGTAATGGCAATAAGGGGGATACCCATGCGTTTGGCGATAGTCAGGACGGTGAGTAGTTCACTTGCCGTGCCGGAATAGGAAATAGCCAGCACCATGTCGCGGCTGGTTAGCATGCCCAGGTCGCCATGCAGCGCTTCGACGCCGTGCATGAAAAACGAAGGCGTGCCCGTGGAGGCCAGCGTGGCGGCGATCTTGCGTGCGATGTGGCCCGATTTGCCTATGCCGCTGACGACGACGCGGCCTTCGCAAGCCAGCACCATCTGGACGGCGCGTGCAAAGTCGTCGTCGAGGCGGTCGCGCAGCGCGGTAAGCGCCCTGCTTTCGATTGACAGGGTACGATGCGCCGAGGCGATGGATTCGGAAGCAGTCGGTGGATGCGTGCTTTTCATTGATTGATTTTAAACGCTGGCCGCCCCAAGGCCAAAAGCGGCTCCTTTAATGGATTGATTGGAGGTATAGTTACTGCTGCACACCATCCCAGGACTCTTCGTCTACTTCCATGCATAAAGATCCCGTCAACTACGTTCGCGACGCGATACGCAGTGTTCCCGATTGGCCCAAGCCCGGCGTTACCTTCCGTGATATCACCCCGGTTTTGCAAGACCCGCAATCGTTCCGGGTGCTGGTCGACCTGTTCGTCTACCGGTACATGCGCCAGCGGCTCGACCTGGTTGCCGGTGTCGATGCACGGGGTTTCATCCTGGGTTCGGTGCTGGCCTACGAGCTTAATCTGGGGTTCGTTCCCGTGCGAAAAAAAGGCAAGCTGCCTTTCCACACATTGGCCGAAGAATACACGCTTGAGTACGGCAACGCCACGGTCGAGATGCACTCCGACGCCGTCAAGCCCGGCCAGCGCGTATTGCTGATCGACGACCTTATCGCCACCGGCGGAACCATGCTGGCGGCCGCCAAGCTCTTGCAACGCCTGGGCGCCAATGTGGTCGAGGCGGCCTCCATCATCGACCTGCCCGAGCTGGGCGGTTCCAAGGCGCTCAAGGAAACCGGCCTGCCGCTTTATAGCGTCTGCAGCTTCTAAGTCGAAGCTGCAGGCCAGCTCCATACCCCTTTTCTTCCGAACCGGCGGCTTGCCACAAGCTGCCGTAGCGGCAAGGCTTGTGGCGCGCTTACAGAAACAAGCGGTAAGCGGGGTTGTTGGTCTCGTTCCAGTATGGATAACCCAGCGATTCCAAAAAACCCTTCACGTCTGTCTTGTTGCTGCCGGGCGGCAATTGGATACCCACCAGGACGCGCCCATAATCGTCGCCTTGATTGCGGTAGTGGAATAGGCTGATGTTCCAGTCAGGGTGCATTGCTTGCAGGAAGCGGGCCAGGGCGCCCGGCCGCTCGGGAAACTCAAAGCGAAACAGCATTTCGTGTTCGGCCAGCGCAGACCGCCCCCCCACCATGTAGCGCAGGTGG